>JAITLW010000034.1 GCA_031277715.1 Sphingobacterium sp.
CGCCTATGGCGACCAATGGAGACGGCTCATGGTCCTGTGTTAAAGTGGGGGGAGCGTTACGGAGCGATGGTCATGTCAGCACCAGTCGATGCAGATTTGATGAATGCAAAATCTTGGCAGACCAGTACACCATTGTTTTTTGATAAAAGCTATCTAAATGGCAATTTTACAGGATGGCTTGAAGGGAATTTTGTGGTAGGGCCGGATAAGCAAATGTGGAATATGTTGCGGGTAGATGATAAGACGACATTAAATGAAAAGGCTGCTATGGTCAAAATTTCGGCGGATGGTAAGAAACTGAGTTTTGACCCTGACCAAGGTTTTATACCTTTTGACGGGGGGAGCAAAAAATTTGTGGTTAAGCATGACGCAGAAAGCGGATATTACTACACGTTAACAAATTCAATCCCCGAACGATATAGGAATGTAGATCCCAAGCGGACCAATCCTGCCAATTATCGAAATGTATTGATGCTGCGTAAATCGAAAGATTTACAGCACTGGGAGGATGTCAAAGTTATTTTGGAACATCAAGACGTCGTCAAACATGGATTCCAATATGTAGATTGGTTATTTGAAGGTAACGATCTAATTGTATTGTGTCGAACAGCTTACAACGATGGAAAGGTAGATGCAAAAAATAATCATGATGCTAATTTTTTAACATTTCACCGCATTGAAGGATTTAGAAAATTATAAGTTACATAGGTAATGAGTCTGTTAAACCGATCTATATTATTCTGTTTTTTACCCTTTAGTTTTTATAGCTGTATGCACGAGTTTAAGGTTACAACGTTAACCCAGTCGGCCAGTGGCCATACCATACACCATAATGGTGTTTTTTCTCCCGATGATGAGTGGATTGTGTTTGATGGTCGTAATGATGATACCAAAATTGGAGAAACCTCAACAATCGGGATGGTCAATGTAAATACAGGTGAGGAAAGAATCCTTTACCAAACTGATAATCAAACAAAGTACGGCCCTGGTGTAGGTGCGGTTTCCTTTAGCCCCAAAGAGAATACGGTGTTGTTTATACATGGGCTGTATGATGCCGATCAAAATAAGCCCTATGACATGACCAGGCGCTTTGGCCTGGCAATAAATACGGACAAGCCTATGGTGGGGATACACATGGATGCCCGTGATGTAACACCACCTTATACACCGGGATCACTACGTGGCGGGACGCATTCGCATGCTTGGAGTGCAGATGGTAGATTAGTCAGTTTTACGTATAATGATGAGTTTGTAGATCCGGATTTACGTATGGTCGGAGTAATGGTACCCCGCGAAAGTGGTGTAAGGGTGCAAAAGGGGAAAGGTAATAATAACGGAGAGCTATATACTGCGGTGGTAACTGAAGTAGTGCGGGAACCAAAGTGGGGATCGGATGAAATTTCTAAAGCGTTTGATGAATGCTGGGTGGAGGCTAAAGGAAAATATGAAATAGCGTTTCAGGGGAATACACGTAATGATAAAGGAGAGACTGTAACAGAGATTTTTACAGTTGAAATAGACCCGCAGGTGATTGTGCAGGATACTGGCGCAGTGGGTAAGGTCGGTGAACGCCCTCAGGTACCGGAAGGAATCAAGCAACGGAGATTATCTCGAACCGTTAAGGGCCTGTCTGATTTGAGGCATTGGTTACGATCCTCTCCTGATGGGAATGCGATCTATGCATTAGGAAAAGATGATCAGGGACGTAATCAGCTGGTGCAGTGTAATGTGATGACTGGAGAAATGACCTATGTGTCAGATTTGGACTTTTCTATTTCTTCTCCCATAAATATTAGTACCAAAGGAGATAAGATTACATTTGTAGGTAATAATAATGTGTATGTATTCCACTTGATCTCAAAGAAGCTTGATAAGCTGACCTCCAATAGTCCAGAAGATTTAAAAGTGGTTGGAGTTCCGGTTTTCTCAAGAAAGGATGATAAGATAGCGTTTAATCAATTTGTTGTTGGAAATGGAACGGAGTATATTCAAATTAAATTAGTTGACTTGACCAATTGATGCTTTATAGAAGTAGAGTTGATGACTTTATGATACGCTGTTTAATTGTTGTTTAAAGTTTAATAAAAATGATGAAGTGCAATTTCAAGTTGAGGTTGCACTTTTTTATTATATTGATTATGAGTAATTTGTGTTGTTTTTTTACTAAAGTCTACTAATTAGGTAGATTATGTGTATATTTGTCTTTTTAATAATGAAATATGATACAACAATTCTTTTTCCGAATGTGTTGAGGGGATAATCGAGGGAGAGAACGGATTATTCCCAAAAACATTAGCCGTTAGTTTTTAACCATTAATTAGTGTTATTTTAATATGAACAGAGCTTTACATACAAGTCTCGTCTGGGTGGCTATTGCCCTCGGGACAGGAAAAATCTACGCCCAATCTTCCCTCGCTGGAAGAGTTGTTAATCAAGAAGGGCAGGCTATAGCAGGAGCGACAGTTACGGATCTCGCTACACTAGTCAAAACGCAAACCGATTCCGATGGACGTTTTCAACTGAGTATCAAGGCGGATAAGCCACGTATTAGCGTTAGTTATATCGGATATGAAGAACAAACTTTACAGAGTTTTTCACTTTCAGGAGATCTACTTGTTACGTTAGTCCCGATATCGGAACAGTTGAATGAGGTGGTCGTTACAGCCTTGGGGATATCTCGTGAAAAGAAGGCTTTGGGCTACGCAGTACAAGAAGTGAAAGGCAGCGAATTGCAGACAAGACCGACGAACGCAGTGAGTGCTCTTTCTGGTAAAGTTGCCGGTCTTCAGGTAATTTCTTCCGGAGGTAATATGGGAGGTTCTTCTCGCGTACTCTTACGGGGAATCAACTCTATCGCTGGAAATAATCAACCGCTTTATGTGATCGATGGTACACCTATTGATAACAGCGACCTGAATACAACCTCGACCATCAATGGTAGCGCAGGAAAAGATGTAGGAAACTTGATTCAAGATATAAATCCGGATGATATTGCGAGTGTAACCGTTTTGAAGGGACCGACAGCTGCGGCGTTATATGGTTCGAGAGCTGCCAACGGAGTGATTCTGATCACGACTAAAAAAGCGGCTAAAGGCGAGCGGGTGGATATCTCTGTAAATACAGGACTGGAATTTGAAAATGTGGTTCGCCTGCCCAAGAGACAAAAATTATACGGACAGGGCTATTCTACGGATTTTAAAACACAGGAAATCAACGGAAAAGATTATCAGATCGTAGACTACGCTTCGGACGAAAGCTGGGGACCTCGTCTAGATGGGCAACAAGTATTGCAGTGGTACGCATTGGAACCTGAAGATGCATCCACTTATCTGAAGACTACTCCATGGGTATACCCGAAGCATGACGTAAATTATTTCTTTAGAACGGGATTGTCAAATACCAATAACCTGGCTATAGCAGGAACTAGTGGAAATACCAATTACAGATTCTCTTATACGAATAAAAATGTGCGTGGTACGGTTCCAAATGCGACGTTGAATAGAAACACGTTGAATTTTTCTGGAGGAACGCAGCTTGGTAAGCTTCGCATTACTTCTAACATAAACTATGTAAGGAACAGCTCTGTCGGTAAGCCCTGGTCGGGTGCATCGAACAGAAATATCATGTTAGAGGCATTTCAATGGGGGGCGGTACAGGTTGATTACAAGCTATTGGAAGACTATAAGCGGGCAGACGGTACGCCAAAGGCTTGGAATAGGACGGGATGGCAAAATACACCTGCCGGAAAAGCAACACGTTTTATCGATAACCCGTTCTGGTCGGCTTATGAAAGTTATTTGGAGGAACAAAGGGATAGATTTTATGGGAATGTTGGATTACAATATGAGGTCAATGATTGGCTAACGCTGAATGCCAAAGCACATGGTGACGTGTATAATTTTAGATCACAGGATAGGATCGCTGTATACTCTAGAAGTACCTCGCAATATGAAGAAGCTGCTAATACATTGAATGAGTATAATTATGAGTTTTTGGCAACGGCAAATAAGAGATGGGACAACTGGTCTTTGGTCGCTAATGCTGGGGCCAATCTGAGAGATCAAAAACGTAAAGTAGATTATGCGATTACGCAGGGAGGTCTAGTGGTACCTAATTATT
>JAITLW010000116.1 GCA_031277715.1 Sphingobacterium sp.
ACATGACTATGGAGGTAGTTTCGCTCTATCCACCCGCTATCCGGGCCTACCCAAATCACGTTGGGGGATGTCCTCTGCCGAATACAACCTAGGAAGAATACCTTCTACCTCGGCTTTAAACAACCTACGGACAGGAGGCTTTGGGGCTCATATGATTTTCGCACTTGACCCGAACAGAGCCAATTTCGATCGGGTCCAAACACCCGCGCTACAAAACGTAGCCAAAATATTATTTGACGATGAGCTTGTCATCGATAAAAGCCAAATCTACGCTAAGGATTGGTAAACATTTTTTCTGCTCCTCTTGGAGCTTATCAAAAACTGATAGGAGGTACAATACAACCTCTAAAAGAGGAAGAGCTCCATCCATGCGTTATCCTACGTATAGATGGAGCTCTCTTCCTATAAGCTACAAAGCGTATTAATACGTTCGGTCTGGGTAAAAAAACAGACTCGAATGCGTCAGTACCCCAGCACTAGGTGTCAAAAAGTAAGGTTGCACCAGTCCCTTTTCTCCAGCAACGGGCAGTCCCTTACCAAAAGCAGACACTTTACTCTGGTTCTCGTCCCCCTCAATCGCCCATTGATCTATTGTTCCTGCTTTTGTAAAACAGATACTTGACTTATCCAACTTACTCCTATCGTCAAAGTCCGGTACAGCAACATAATCAACATACGCCCAAGTATTAGGCTGGACATTCTTAGCCAGATATTCTCTATATTCCATCCCACTATTATCATCCTTTCGATAGAGGAAAATATCAATCGGACTATTGTCCTGAGGAGTATTCAGGTAGAACCCCAGTTTATTCGTATTCGCATCTATCGGAGGATATTCGACAGCGATTTCCCGCCCGTCGAGGTAAATAAAATTAAAAGTTGCTTTCGTACCTTCTTCGGGTAGTGCAGCGGTATACAACACACGCCCCGTAGTCGTATTCCTGATACTGAGTACCTGTCCTGCTACATTCGATTTGTAGGTATACACCACATTAAAACCGATAACAGATATCGGCTTAAGAACGAACTTTCCATTCTTCACATTCTTATCATAGACTGTTGTATCGATACTGACCTCTAGCTCCTCCGTATCACCGTTATAGCCATTGATGACGATATGCATGGCTTTTTCATAGGCTAACTCCTCCTTGTTGCAAGCTATAAATACCAACGATAGCAGTACAAGTAACAGTGGTATTTTAATATATTTCATTGTTGTTCTCATATTTCATAAAGGATTATAGTTCTAACTCTTTAAAAAAACGCATGCTGTTATCCTGGATTCCCTCATTGAAAACATACAGTTTGGAAGAGGCAACCGAAGAAGCCGGCTTAGGTGCTGTCGATGAAGTAGCATGCCAGCTGTACGCCGTACCTTCGGTATACAGTTCATTAGTTCCTGCTTTGTAAATATAGGCGACAAATGAAACCAGTGTTGGTTGCCCATTATACTGCTGTCCCACTGTAGAGAATGTAGAGATAGTAATCGGTTTAGTAAACTCGTAAGGCTTTACATCTTTAATTCTGTCGATTTCTTCAAACACCTTGGGCGTCCAAAAATATTTCCCCAATACGATATCTACCGGTTCCGTATACTTCGTCACAGTCGGTTTGAACATATAGATCAGCTTCAGCTTGCCCTCTTCTACTGCCGGTACTTCAGGCATATCGCTCACCTTATCATTCATATAGAAAAAACTAATAGTCGCAGGCCCTTCCTCTTTCTTTAATTCCCTTTCCAGAATAATCTTGCCTGTGTTTTGTTCTGTCACGACCAGCTTTACCGTATTTTTGTGCTCCGGAAAGAGATAAGCTTCACTAAAATCAAAGCGTCCCGTCGGTATAGGCGACTTAAACCGTACGGTATCCAGTTTTACCTCCATAGATTCCTTGCCTCCATTAAATCCCTTAATGGTCACAGGCAGCATATCACCTTTATAGAGAAAATCGTCACTTCCTTTTGTACACGAAAAAAATAGCGAAAGACCAATTCCCATAAAGAGTAACAAAGCAAATAGGCCTGATTTCTTTCTTTTATAACTGTTATTCATCTGTTTCATTTTTATACCACCGATTAAGGTAGCTTCTGTTTATCGATCTGTTTAGAAAGAATAAGACACCGACAGGCTGAACGATGTACCCACTCTACGTGTAAAAGTGTCCTTATCTCCGATTCTTTGTTTGGTTTTTCCATCTTTCGAAGTCTCATAATAGCCTTCTTCATAGCCTTGCGAAAAACCATATTTCCATTCATATACATCACTCCATTCGGTCGCATTGATACCACTTGGAGGCGTATTCTTCCATTTATCGAGCAGTTTATAGGTATCCGAACTATTAATATAAAAACGATATGGATCATTGAGCAGGTTGCTTACATTCAATTTCGTCTTTAATTTCTTACTGCGTAAAAAATTGTAGCTTACCTGTGCATCCAACTGATTGCGGGGGCGTTCATACTCCACGATATCCGGAGTCAATCCCGTTGTAAACGTTTTGTAGCCCATATGGTTGAAGGCGATATTTGTTCCGAAACGATCCCCATCATATTGTAAACCTATATTATAGAGTAAAGGAACCTGTCCGTATAATGGGCGTTTCTCACTCTGAGCCTTCTTACTACGATATACATAATTACGTCCATACTTATCCTCATTCATTCCCTGCCCGACATAGGTACTGGCCTGTACTTTTGAGTTCTGTATCGTAATATTACCGTTCAGGTACAGGTTATCCAGAAATAACCATTCCGGTTTAATAAACCCTAAGCTCTTACGCATATCGAACTCCCAACCACTCACTTTGGCCCATTCCGAATTACGGGTCACGACATAGACACGTCCTGTATTGTCAGGTTGATTACGATATATTTCTGCCGGCTTATCAAAGTACTTGTAGAAATATCCAAAGGAGATCACCTCTCCCGATTTAGGATACCACTCTACCCGCACGTCATAGTGATCGATCAGCGTCGATAGTACCCCCTCATTACTCCGGTAGGCCGATATGTTCGGGTCAAAACGGATCATCCGGGAGTTTTCAATCAATGCAGGCCGGATCACAGATTGTGAATAAGCTGCACGGATATTGAAATCTTCAAAAGGCGTCACCGTAAGACTGGCTGATGGCAGATAACGCCATGTTTTTTCCTCATACTCAGGATCTGCAAAAGAGCTCACAATCTTGCCACTGATTGGATCTACATAACGTTGCTTCTCTGCTCGCTCTATCAGATCACTGGTCGCTAAGTCATTGACACCGTTTTTTATCCTTTCATACTTGTAATACTCGGCACGTGCTCCCCATACCAAGCGTATCCACTCTGTGATACGGTTATCCAGCATAGCATAGATAGCCTGGTTATTATTCTTACCCTGATACCCATTGTACGAGAATCCCGCAGGGTAATAAAAGAGATCCTTAGCCGGGTCGTTGAATTCAAGATACTTCGTCCATTCCTGTACCGGGACAAAAGGATAAACACCTCCCCGAGGCTGTACCGTTCCAATAGGCAATAATGTCCAGTCGTACGTACCCTCTCTATCCATATACTGATAGCCTGTTTTAGCAATCTGTTTAAGTCCTTTTATAAGGAAGTTATAACTCAATGCCAGCTCAGCCGCTTTATTCGTTTCGTCATATCGGTACTGCGCCCGGTTAAAAGTGCCTCCACCAGGATTCGTAATCCCGCTAGGTGTCACATTATAGACGACACCATTCATAGTCTTGGTCGGAGCCAACCAAGCCTCTACAGCATCCTGCTCGAGATTGCTCACCTTATTGCGTGATAGGCTCCAGTCTACGCGGAAGGCGCCCAAAGTATGTTCACCATTCACACGGTTCTGCAACAGATCGATAAATTTAGGCCGGTCATATTCCCGAATCTCAGGCAGACCGTTTTCGTAACCTATCTCATTTCCCCAGCCTACTATCCGTGAGAATTGATTGCTGAACACACGTGAGTAAAAATTGCGCGAGGTAATCTTGTGGTTCTTACTGCTCCATCCTACATTCAATAAACCTCCCCAGTTGGTATTGAAATTATACTGATTGGCGTACGTAGGGTTGATCTCCTCTCCTGTCTCCGCATCGATAACTGTATTTCCTATTTTCTCCCAATTGCCACGTGCAAAATGCGAGATATCCTCTATAGATTGTTCATTGCGGTAACTCAATGAGCCTACAAAACCAAACTTTCCATTTTTTAAGGTATAGTTACGTCCCAGACTGAACTGATAATTTTGTCCTGGGGCGGTTTTATAAACCCGAGTTCCCATTCTTTCCAATCCACCTATACGCTTATTCTGTTCCGCTATCATCTCTGGTGTAATAGGGTCGAATCCGGGCATACGCACACCATAAGGATCCAGTGGATTATAATTACCTCCGTTAAAGACCAAGATATCCTTTGGAAAATGATCCCGGCTACCATCATCAAATCCGAGATAATCATATTTACCACGACCATAGCCCAAGAAGTCCTTCCCTGTACTCCCTTTTACATATTTGCCCCCAAAACTGAAATTATTAAAGTTATGATCCGGGATAGCCAGCGTATTGATCTGTATCAAGCCACCACCAAAGCCAAAACTCATGTCCGGTGTAGAAGTCTTAGATACGATCACATTATCAATCAGATTGACCGGTACGATATCAAATTCAAAGTCACGGATCTGTACATCCGTACTTGGCAGCACAGCACCATCCATCATGGCGAGATTATACCGCTCAGCGATACCGCGCACCACCACGCGACGGTTGTCATTGGTACTCACACCCGAAATACGCTTTAAGGTCTCACCGATATTCTTGTCGGGAAGTGCTCCTATCTGTTCGGCCGAGATACCGTTAGAAATGCCTGCTTCATTTTTTTGCCGGGCATAGAGCGCGGCCGTATTTTCCTTTTTTAAGCTTCCTGTTACGACCACCTGATCCAACTCATTTGTCGTATTTTTAAGCAGTACACTAAGCGAAGTCGTCTGCCCAGACTTTACTTCCACATCCGTAATCCGCTTGCTCTGATAGGAGATATAACTCACCTCCACCGTATAGACACCTGGTTCCAGCGTCACCGTATACGTTCCATCTACCGCACTCCGTACGCTATGACTGCTGTTCAATACCCTAATACTTGCGCCCGCCAGTGGCTGTCCACTATCATCCAAAATCTTTCCGAACACACGTCCCTGCTGCTGTTGCACCCTATTATGAACTATTTTAGGGGGAATAGCTGGTAGAACCGCATAAATCGTAACCAATTTATTATCGATACTATAATTATAAGGCTTTCCATCAAACAGTGCGTGGAGTGTTTCTTCTATAGTTGCATTTTTGACCTGTAGGCTCACGGGCTTCGCACTGGCAAACAGATCCATATCATAGAAAAAATCATATTTCGCCTGTCTACGGATTTCCTCCAACACCGCATGCACATTACTATTCTGTTTGTTTATGCTGATTCGTTGGGCATAAGTGTATGCGTTCACCTGCATCAAAAAGCAGGTCATAAGTAACATGATTATCTTCATGACACGAATGCATTGGTATAAATTTCTATGTATTTTATTACTCCTTAATAACCATAGAAAATATTCATGAGAAAATAATTTATTTTTTAAAGACCTCATGGAACCTGCCATGCAGGTTTCAAATGAATATTTCATACTTTTGTTAATGTTAAAATTGTATTGATGAATATTGTTCTAGCAATGTCTTGATAAGCATTTTAACAAACCGGCCAGAGGTGTACCACCACCTTTGGCTATTTTTGTAGCTCGCTTACCTTTAGTTGATCCTTATCAGTCCGTCACGATAAACCTCCTTCCCTTAATGGTTACTTTTGCTTTTTTCGTCGACTGTATCATCTTCGCTATAACTGACAGCGGCTGTGATCTGGACACCATTCCTGTAAACCGTATCTTGCCTAAGTGAGGCGGATACTCTACTTCTACATCATACCAACGGGACACCTGACGAAGGAGACTTTCCAAAGTAGCTCCACGGAATACAAAATCCCCATTCACCCAGGATAGTTGCTCCTCAATAGCAGCTTCACGTACCTCCAGAGATTGGGCCAATACCGTCTGTTGACCTGGCTTTAACAAAGCCGACCGACCATCTTTGGTATTGACCTTCACCCGTCCCTCTACAAGTGTCGTCCGTACCGCACTTTCATCCCTATAAGCATTAATATTAAAATGAGTACCTAAAACCTGTACCTCCTGTGTGGCTGTTTCGACAAAGAACGGCTTGTTCCCTGCCCCCTTCGAAGCGATTACTTTCTTGATTTCGAAATAGACCTCACCTGTCATCTGTACACGGCGCTCTTTTTCTGAAAAACAAACCGGATAAGTTAACGATGAACCTGCATTCAATAATGCTGTAGAGCCATCCGGTAATGTGACCTGATACTGACTCCCCTTGGGCGTACTAATAGTGTTGAGCGTATGGGATACCCCAGGATACTGCCCGTCTACTTTATAGACGACTTTCCCATCCGTATCCTTTTCGACGCATACTCCATTCTGTTTGGCTATCGTCCCACTTCCTACCTCATTGAGTGCAATCACCGAACCATCCGAGAGAGTCAGGATTGCACTATTTTCACCCGGCAGGATATCATTTGTTACAGCGATTTCCTTATCTTTTGCTATAGGTGAGCCGAGATACCAATAAGCCCCCGCAAAACAGACAAACCCAAACAACAGTACTGCGGCTACATATCGCAATTTTGGAAAACGAACCGGTCTCTTAGTTTTAGCTTCTACCTGCTGCTGGATGCGTACTCTCAAATCATCACCAATGTAGTCCGCTGGGCCGATGGATACATCGCTATTGACTGCATCCATCTCTTCATTCAAAACCTGATCATAAGCTTGCCTTAGTAGCAGCTCTTCTTCTGTACTTAATTCCTCCCCATCAGCATACTTTTGCAATAACTGCCTAAATTGGTCCTGATCCATCTTTTGACTGTATAATTTTATATTGAGGAAGCCTCTGCTTCTTCCTTCTATATATACAATCCCAAAACAGGGGCTATCCCTTGGTTTAGATCTTACTTTTTTACAAAAAAAACACTGAGAACCTAATTATCAGGCCGATAATTAAAATAGATTACAGAAAACAAGTAAAAAGTACTGCGATAACAGTACCAATACTTTCGCGTATACGTTTCAATGCCACGGTAACATGGCCTTCCACAGTTTTGGGAGAGATCCCTAGTTCCAATGCAATACGTTTGACAGATAGGTATTCATTCCGGCTCATAGTATATACCTTCCGACATTTTTCAGGTAAGCCGTCAATGCAGGTATCCACTTGTTTTTGCAACTGCCGTAGATGAAGTGAAGCATCGGCTTCGGGAGCAAACAGCGATGGAACGTTCCCCTTATCGATACTTTCAAGAGATTTCAGTTGCTTTAGACTCTTTAGTACGAGTCTATACGATGTGGTAAACAGCCATCCTTTTATATTGACATGGGGCATGGTATCCCAATGTTCCCAAAGACGAACAAAGGTATCCTGTACCATGTCTTCGGCTATTTGCTCATCGTTAAGAATACGGAGTGCGGTACGGTACAAAGGTTTCCAATAGAGAGCATAGACCTGATCGAACGTTACAGAATCCTCCTGTGATAAGGTGCTTGGTTCCGGGTAAGCCTTAATATTGGTTTTCACTGTGTCGTGTATTTTACGCAACAAAACTATTAGCCCAATATTAGATAGTCAATAAGAGTCGATTAAGTAATTGTTAAATAGAGAGAGCCATTCGAGCATTCGCTAAAACTATCAGCGGCCTGAGGTATCCTCCTCAGGCCGCTTTGCTTTTTATAATAACCCCATTCCACCGAGTCGGTACCGGAAACCGACTTCATGCGTATTGGTCGATATCTTTTGGTTCAGCGTATGCCCATTGACGCTGAACTGATAACTATAACCTACACCAAAGTTGCCAAAGTTGAGCTGCATCAAAGCCGATAGATCCCCCTGGTTCTGCACGCCCATCCCCAGACCGATCTTAGGTCCCATAAACACCATCGCATTGATATCATAGCGTGCCGACATCTCCTGCATGTGGCTCACCAGAAATGACGGGCGTAGCTTGAAGGTATCATCCAAGCGGATCAGCATCCCCCCCGTCACGTAGATCACATCACGGAACTCATATTCCCGGTCCACATTACGCTTCAGTGAAAAACGCGGCATCGCTATCCCAACATAAAACTTATCCTTTTGATAATAAGAGGTACTCACGCTCAATACACCAGCTGTACCCCGGATATCCTCCCAGAATGCCGGATCCTGATCATCCAACTGCCGGTAATTACCCTGATAGAACAAGAGCCCTCCCCCCATTGATAGACTCAGGTATTCGTTCTCCCCAAGGCGTACCGCCTTGGCTGCATATGCCGTTATTTCATTTTCGCGTACCACACCCAGTGAGGCATGTTTAAAATCGCCCCCGATAGCCAGTCCCAGATTCTTAACCACACCATGGCCCGTCACCCATACCGATTTGGGTGCACCGTCCACCCCTGTCCACTGGCTACGACCCAACGCGGCGAAGCTTCCCTGTTCATCCATTGTACTCAACGACGAGTTGAAGGTATTGCGCAATTGCCCAAATTGATTGTAACTTACCCCATGCTGTGCCAAGCTACACAATGGCAGCAAGGACAATAGGCTCATAATTATATTTTTTGTTATCATGGTATGTTGTTATGAAGTTAACAAGTGATCCTGTTATCATGATAACGCGTTCACTTGTTAACTTACTCATTTTATCATTTCCTACACTTATTACCCTTCTTCACTTTCATTCAAATAGACTGCTTCGGTAAGCCTCGCAGTGACGTTCCAACATCACTTCCTTCACTTACCTTCTAACCACAAAATACCCTTTCTCCCTTCTCCATACACCATTCTCCTTCACATCGAGATAGTAATAGTAGGTACCATCACGGTGCAATTCACCCGTATAGCGTTTATCCTGGTTATTGTATCCGACGATCTCCGCCATCACTACTCCATTCTTATCAAATATGGTCACCTTATTATCCGGGTAGTATTCTATACCGTCCAGCTTAAAGAACTCATTGATGCCGTCGTAGTTAGGCGATACAGCCTTATGTGGACGTACATTCAATGGGACATTCTTCTTCACAATTTTTATGGATACTGTTACCGGAGTTGCAGCTTCATAGTTATCATCACCAGGTTGCGTTGCTGTGATTTGCACCGTACCTTCCGTCAGTGGCTTCAATACTGTCCCTGTCACCGAAGCAATCAAAGGATCATTAACCAATAACGTAACGGGCAAGCCTGACGTCGCGTATACATCCAATGGAACGGCCTCTTCTTCTAGTGCCACCTCAGTCGGTGCTTTAAAGACAATTGTTTGCTTAGCCTTGTGAATGACCATCGTTGCATCGTAAGTTGCCCCCTCATAGTTAGTGGTGGCTACGATTTCAGCTGTCACTTTGTATGTACCTGCATTTACCTGATCATTGTTTGTGTACTTCACTTCGGCACCACCTGGAATATTACCTTTCAACTCCAGTCTCTTCACTGTTCCATCGTAAACGAATTCCTTGCTTTCGAAGGTTACACCAGTTAGAGTTGCCTTCGTAATCGTCAGCTTCTTACCGGTCGTGAACGTAATCGTATAATTCGGCCCTGCCGAAAGGCTGCCCTGTTCGATTTCGTACGAACCAACATCTTCACCGCTAACACGGCTCAACTGACCCGTCATCACAGTGGACAGGTCTACCACTGTACCGCTAGCATCTTCAGTAATATATGTCAGTGCAGGATCGGATGTACCGTACACTTTAGACTTAGCTTCTGGAGTAATTGTAATCGCGGCCGCAGTAATCGTAAAGTCTGCTCCAACATACGTGATTTCATAGTTAGCACCAGCTGTCAGTATATCCTGAAGAATCTTGTAAGTACCCGCATCCTCTCCTAACTCACGTATCAGAGAACCCGTCACCACAGCATCAGTGTCGCCATTTTTCAGATCGATCGCCCTAACCGTAAAAGTTAAAGCAGGATCAGCTTCTCCAAACACCTTGCTCTTCGGCACAGCACTGACCTCCAGCGGAGCCGGCTTGATCGTCAACATCTTCTCCTCAATCAAGACAATCTCATAGTTGTCTCCAGCCGTCAAATCACCGATTGTAATCTCATAGCTACCTACATCCTCTCCTGGATCGCGCGACAGCTCCCCTGTGA
>JAITLW010000119.1 GCA_031277715.1 Sphingobacterium sp.
TAAGAAAAAATATAAAAAAATCAAGTACAGGCGCACAATTGGGTTAGCACTAATACTTTAAATTACAACAAAAACCTTTATGGTGGCGATTTTACGGCAACACTTGGTATAGAAGCGAACTCGGACAATAACACTTTCGTTGGAGCCAGCGCCTATAATTTTCCGAACGATTATGTCCGTGAGATTAGTGTTGCTCCTTCCGATAGTAGGCGAAGTTCTGGTTCTCGCAACAGCACAGCCTCCTTTTCCTATCTAGGGCGAGTTGGTTACTTATGGCAGAACAAATACAACGCTAGCTTTAGCTTCCGTCGCGACGGAAATTCCAATTTTGGTAAAGACACCAAATGGAGCACCTTTTACTCTGCTGGCGCAGCATGGACTGTATCCAACGAGGAGTTTTGGAAGTCTGACATAGTCAACTTCCTTAAGGTAAAAATGTCTTATGGTACGACCGGGAATGGCCGCTTCAACGGCAATTATTCCAAAGGCATTTATACCTTCAACGAAATCCACAGCTATGGTGACATCATTGGCGCCACCATGAGCCGAGGTCGTAACGAAAGGCTTAAGTGGGAGACTACCTATAAGTTCAACACGGGGCTTGATTTTAAATTATTCGACCGAGTAGATGTAGGCTTAGAATATTACAAAGACATCACCAAAGACCTGGTATACAACACCCCTGTTTCGCTTACCTCTGGACAACGCAACATATATAGTAACGTGGGCAAACTGCAAAATACTGGTTTTGAAGCTGTCGTTAAGTCCACCAATATTCGGACTGGGGCATTTAGTTGGGATACCCAATTTAACCTTTCCCTTAATAGGAACAAGGTACTGGAGTTAAACGAAGGTTTTTCACGTACCACTACTTCCAGTATTATGACCGAAGGACATGACAGCAGAGCAATCTATTTAGTACGCTGGGCAGGAGTAGACCCTAGTACAGGAGCGCCGATGTGGTACGATGTCAATGGTAATGTTACAAAAACTTTTGATATGGCCAATCGCGTTATCATCGGGGATCCTAATCCAGATTTTTATGGAGGTATGACCAATACAATCTCTTATAGCAATTTCAACCTATCCTTTTTAATACTATATACCAAGGGGGGCCAATCTCTCAATCAGCTACGCATTCGGGCAGAACATGACGGGCGTAATATTTTAAGCGATAACATGGCCACCTCACTTCTCGACCACTGGCGATACCCTGGGGATCTATCTGTTAATCCAATATTATCGACAGCTTCCAATAATTCCAACCGCGTTTCTACTCGTTATCTTCAGGATGAATCTAACATACAGTTTAAAAACATCAGTTTAGAATATAGCTTCCCTCAGGAACAGGTCAAGCGAATATTTCTAAAAGGGGCTTCAATTTATTTTCAGGCAGATAATTTGGGCGTATGGACTCCCTACCGTCGTACAAAAAAACTGAACAAAGGTAATGGAGATTTTGAAAATATCAAGCTCAACAATTCTGGCAACTCCAATGAGGGAGTCCCTAACCAAACCTCTTTCGCCCTGGGTGTAAATCTTACATTTTAAATTTGACAGATCATGAAACAAATATTATTTATACTGTTAGCATCTTCCTTCTTATTATATCAAAGTTGCGGAAAATCTTTTTTAGAAATAGACCCTGTTGGTACCCTAACCGGTGAAAAATTATTCAGCGACCCTGAGGGCTATGAGTCCAGCCTTGCTGGAACATACAGCCTTTTTGCCAAATATCACCTCGGTAGTTATGGATTATATAGCGAATTACGCAGTGACAACGTCTTAATCGAAGAAAACTTAGCAGGAGGCATTCTTAACGAATACAACTACACTAGTGAGGCAAACAATTCAATAGGTATGGTAGGTGGTCTTTGGCAATCTATTTACGAAACACTAAATAATGCCAACAATATTATTGAGGCAAAAGACAATTTATTACGTAACTTTCCAGAAAAATCCGATCTCATTAATAGAACATATGGGGAGGCTCTTATAATACGTGCCATCTGTCATTTTGATCTCAGCAATTTATATAGCCAGCACTATACCTATACCGCTGACGGGAGCCACCTAGGTATTCCTACATTATTAAAAACACCTTTTCCAGGAACCGAAATAAGCCGTCCTTCTATCAAAGAAACCTATCAACAAATAATAGCAGATCTGACCCAGGCTAAGAGTTTGTTATCGACAGTCAGTCTTCGTGCCAAGATTTATGGATCCAGTGATGTTGCTCAAGCATTACTATCGCGTATATACCTATATATGGAAGACTGGGATGCTGTCATCGCCCAAGCTCATCCTCTTGTCGTCTCCAATAAATACCCCTTGACTTCTGGAGCTGGGTACCTGAAGATGTTTATCGATCCTAGTCAACGTAGAAACTATAGCAGTATTCCCGACGAGGTGATTTGGCAAGTTAATCTAGTCAACAATTCTCAATCATATTTAACGTATTTATTTTCTGACCCAGCCAATTATAATATCTATCCAACCAAAGAGTTTGTTGGCCTGTTCGGCTCAGGTGATTTCCGTAGTTCACAATTTCAACCCAGTGGTCGAAAGCCGGGCTACCATTTTAATGCCAAATATGCCCTACCTTCCGGCACATTAGAAGGCGACCGTACCATTAATTTCAAAATGTTCCGTTCAGCCGAGCTTTACCTTAATTTGGCCGAAGCCTATTACCACAAGCAAGAGTATGCCCAAGCAGTAGCCCAACTACAAATTGTACGCGGACGTGCCTATAACATCAATCCTACAAAAGTACAGATTAGTTATACACAGCCTATTGAACTGTTGGCACAGATTAAGCTCGAACGTCGCAAGGAATTTGCTTTTGAAAATCAGCGCATCTTCGATATTATGCGCTATAAAGAAGATCTAAACCGGACCGAATGTAATTCTACTGCGTGTAGAGTTACCTATCCAAACGACAAGTTTATTCTACCTATACCTCAATTGGAGACCGATGCCAACCCAGCAATGCAACCCAATCCTGGTTATAATTAAATAAAAAGATATGAAAGCATTACAGATATTCACATTATTAACAGGCCTATTTTTCACAGCCTGCAACAAGGATGAGGCCGTACCGTACGACCATCCCTTCTTTTATATTCACGTCGACAATAGCAGTGAAGTACGTATCGCTGCCGATCGTAACGAGACACAGAGCTACGTTGTCTATTACAGTGGCAAGAGGCAATTTGAAGCCATGACCTTAGATTATGAAATTGTCGTGGGCGACGGGCTTCAAGAAGGTAGAGATTTTGAATTATTAAGTACGTCCCGTACCCTAGAATTCAAACCAGGTATTGTAGAGATGTCCATACAGATACGTTGGTTGCCTCATGCTATTGCATCTGAGAAGAACAATAATCTGACGATCAGACTCATCAGTAACAGCAAAAACTATACGATAGGGCTACCTGGACCGGACAAACTACAGTCATCCCTGCACTTTATCAAATTTTAATACATGCACAATACCATCACCGTCTTTTTACTGCTTTTAGGCCTTTTTTCCAATGCCCTACTTTTTGGGCAGAAACTGGAACAAGATCCTAAACTGGTAAAAGGACGTTTAAAAAACGGTTTTACTTATTATATCTACCCCAATACTACAGGGAGCAAACAAAGTAGCATACAGCTCTTTGTCAAGACAGGCTCTCTCCAAGAGAGTGAGGAGCAGCGTGGTCTCGCACATTTTGTAGAACATATGGCCTTCAATGGGAGCAAGAACTACCCTAAAAATGAAGTCATTACCTACCTTGAGTCCCTAGGTGTCAAATTTGGCGCCGATCTCAATGCTTATACCAGCTATGATCAGACGGTATATAAAATCGATGTCAACACCGAACATCCAGAGCAGTTGCGCAAGGCGGTCGACATCGTTGCCGACTGGGCTTTCGAGCTCAGCTTCGATAGTTTAGAAATCGAACGTGAGCGTGGTGTCATTATTGAAGAATGGCGAACCAAGCAGGGGGCAGCAGCCCGATTGTCCGAGCAGTACCTGCCTCTGGTATTTTACAACTCCAGGTATGCACAGCGTCAGCCCATAGGTACATTGGATGTGTTACAACATTTTGCACATCCGACCATCAAGCGTTTTTATAGCGATTGGTACCGTCCAGAATTAATGGCTGTTGCTATCGTTTCCAATCAGGATGTCAAACAGGTAGAACAATATGTCAAAAAGCAATTTGGTTCCGCCCGTAACCCTAAAAAAGCGCCAAAGCGTAATCTTTATAGCTTACCTCTACATGCCGATACACTCTATAGTATAGCCACGGATAAAGAAGAAAGTGAAGTAGATTTTGCTTATATCACCAAGCTACCTGCGCTGACAGCGATCGACCAAGAATCCAAACTCTACCAACAACAGTTACAGAGTTTTGTCAATGGTCTCAGCAAAAAACGTTTTGAGCGCCTACAACAGCAAAACAGCGATTTTCGTTCAGGATCCATGAGCAGCACTTCCTTTATGCCCGGCATCGCTGTAGCATTGGGCGGAGCCTCTCTCTATGAGGATGCTATACATTCTGGCATCAAGCAATACCTCTACGAGCAGGCAAGAATACGCCAACATGGTTTTACCCAAGCAGAGATTGACGATTACCGTAAAGAATATATTGCACAGTATGAACGGAGTAAAAACAATTCTGGACATCTTTCCGCAGTCACCTTACTCGGCTGGATGAAAGATGACTTTTACGAAGGTCATACATTGATGGACCGTAGCAAACGAAGTGATATCCTTTTTCACCTTCAGCAACGGATTGATTCCACGGCATTACTTCAATCTATTAAAGACCAAGCTATACTGGGCAATACGGTTATCATGCTCACAGGGCCCGATCGGGTCAAGTCGAGGTTTCCTACTGAGCAGAAACTCCGTAACTGGTCCGACAGCATCAACCGATTACAGATTCCAGTGTGGCATGATGAAATCAGCATTCCCAGCAAATTGTTATCCCAGACACCAGTAACTGGAAATATCGTGGAAAAGAGATACATCCCCGAGATCGATGTTCACCAGTGGACGCTTTCCAATCAGACTACGGTCTACCTCAAACAAAGCTCCAACCGTAAAAACCATGTGCAGCTCACCGGTTTCAGACGAGGAGGCTTCAGTGTCATTGACAGCAGTGATTATATCAATGCCCTATTCAGTAAAGACATTATTGCCGCAAGCGGTGCAGGTGATTTTTCGCGGCGTGCCCTATCCAAATATTTGCTTGGCAATAGTGCTACAGCTATGCTAGTCTGGTCCAAATACCGCGAGGGCGTGGCCGCAAATGCCAATAGCAAAGATCTGAAAACCATGTTCGAATTGCTCTACCTCAAATGGACGCAGCCCCGCGTAGACCGTGATGTCTTCGATATGCACAAACGCAAAACTATCGAAACATTAAAAAAACAGAGCCACAGCCCAAGTTTAGATTACAATAAGCTCATTGCTCAAAAAATAGGTACAGACAGCGAAGAAGAAAGCTACGACGAGATACGTTTACAACAAGAGCTACGATACGATGCCCTCGTCCCCGTATTCCAAAAGCGATTTGCTTCGGCAGCCGGGTTCGACTTTGTACTGGTAGGCGATTTTCAACTGGACAGTATCGCTCCCTATATCCTGACTTACTTAGGAGGCTTACCTAATCAAGCACAATTGGCGCAAGAGAGTACACCAAAACCACTATCTGAGGGCGAAGATGCAGATATCAGAATGACTGCTGGTGATACGGACAAAGCTACGGTCAATATGTTCTATCAAAACACAGCTATCGAGCACGATTATCCACAGATTTTGGTTTACGAACTATTACAGGAGGTACTAAAAGTCAAACTCCGTGAGAACCTACGTGAAAAACATTCGGGCGTATACGGCGTATCTGTTAATATCAGTTCGACCGCTATACCATCCGCTCTATTACGTACCCGGATAGCCTTCACCTGTGCACCGCAACGCAGCCAGTTCCTTATGCAGCAAGTCGACCAAGAGATACAGCAAATGGCTAAAAACCCAGCATATTTCGCTCAAGAGTTAGAAAACATCAAAAGACAGTTAATCCTGACTTACGACAAGCAAAAAGATAAAGAAACATTTTGGAGCGCAGAACTACGCAATCATCTCTACAATGGTTATAAAGACTGGTCTTATTTCACACAGTATAGAGAAATGTTAGAAAAAATCACCCCTGATACTATCAGTACAGCGATACAATCATTAATCTTACAGGGCAAAACAGTACGAGCTATACTCAGTCCTGCTATTCAAACAGAAACAAAGAAATAAATTATGAAAGCAAAATATCTATTTCTATTAAGCCTATTTACACTCAGTCTATTGGGGTGTAAAAAGTATGAAATTGGCTATGATGGCCAAGTTAACTTTAGCAGTTACCGCTTAGAACCTGCTTCACATCCCGGCCTTCAGGAGACCGTCAATGGTATTATCGAAGGGAAAACGGTCTATATCCGTGTTCCCAACTCTGTCAATATCAACCAGGCCAAGCCCAGTTTCAGTAGCAGTAGCGAACAGGCTATTGTCTACTTAAATGACAAAGTACAAGAAAGTGGTGTCAGCATCGTCAATATGAGTGATACGCTCGATTATCGTATTGCTAGTCCCAGCGACATGGGTTTCATGCAGGTGATTGCACTACGAAACGCCGCCATAGTATCTTTCGGCTTTTATGCTACAGACAATGAAAACATTCTTTTCCGCGATTACATCGCCAAGTTTGATGGACTTAATATCCAGGTAGACCTTCCGGTCGACGCCGATATCACCCGTCTTGTAGCACGGTACAAAACGACCGATGGAGCCGTCGTATCAGTCAACGGTGTACCACAAAACAGCCAACAGTCAGCCAATGATTTCACACAGGAAGTCACTTACGAAGTAACTGATACTGAAACTACAGCACCTGAAAAATTCGTTGTAAATATAGGGCGTTTGACGGCCCCAGAATGGCTAGAGATACCGTTAGGTGCTATCAAAGACTTTAGAGTCGGCGAAATCCGTATGGCTTTAAACCCTATTAATAATCAACCCGCTATAATCTTTAGCAGACATACTTCTGATGGTGATGGTAGCCGTAAGGCTGTAGTGTCTCAGTTTGACGGTAGTCAATGGAATATTTTAGGTCCTAATGATGGTATATCTGCCGGTCGTGTCGATGTACCTGCTATTGCTATAGATAACAATGGTATTATCTATGCGACATACAAAGATTATCAGACGGTCGGTGATTCTGTACAATATGCTTCGACCCAAAAATATGAAAATCAAAAATGGAGCTATCTAAACAAGCCACAAGGAAATGCACACCGTGTGAATTATCTGCACATCGAAACGAATGCTAATAATATTCCGTTACTAGCTTATGCGGCGGCGAGAGCCGAATCCGGAGCGGCCAATAGATCTCCACAATCTGCATTTTTCAATAATAATGACTGGCAATACCGTGCAATAGATGCCTCACCCGCGACGCTTTATACCCGTATTCGAAAAGGACGCGACAATAAAGTATACTATGCCGTAATGGATGGCATCAGCACAACACGCAAACCAACAATTTATAGATTAAATGATGCGAGCCTGATCTGGGAACGAGTAGGTACGGCACTTATTTCGCCGAGCCCTAGCATAGTCGGAGCAAACCTTATGGATGTTGAAGCGTCCGAAGCAGGCGAAGTATATATGGTTTTCCAATCCCAGGCTAATACGGACAAAAAATCTTATGTGATGAAGTATGACGGTAATAGCTGGAGACAGATAGGAGCAGAAATCAGCCATACAGCCGCTGGAAGCGCTCAGCGAGACAATATTGCTATCGCCCTACATCCAAATGGGACGCTATATTTTGCTTACGGTGATGATAACGGTATCAAGGTGACGACTTTTGATAAGAACACGCAGAACTGGACTCCTGCCAAGAGTATCAGCGCTGTCAATGGCGACAAACTCACTCTTCGCATTTCGGAAGATGGAATCCCGTTCTTAGCTACCGTCGTAGACGGCAGTATCAAGGTATACCGCTACGATATACCATAACATTCTTTCCATTTATAAAAAAGCCCTTGTAATTGACCAATTACAAGGGCTTTTTACTTCGAATCACAGTATCAGAGTTTAGTAATAAATTCCTGCTCGGCAGAAAAACCGAAATCATCCTTTGCACGTATCTTTACCTTGACTATTTTACCTTTATAAGCTTCAGGCAATTCTAATCCCCAAATATGCGACGATACCCTTGTCCCTAGCGGATTTCGTGTATTACCCAGCGTAGGATAAATTTTTTCCTGATTCTTATCTCGAATCGCTTGCACTGAGGGGGCTACACGTTTCTGCTGTTGCATATCCATCCACTGCGAATCATCGATTTGCAGTTCTACCTTCGTCTTCTCACTACCTCCAAATACATTCAGCACCAAACCCGTCGTCTCGACAACCAAATCCATCTGATACTTCTCATCCATCCCTACTCCCTTATAATTGACCTGATAGTCCCCCTGCTGAAAATCAACCGTAAAATAGCCCCGTGGCGTACCGCATTGCATCAGTGCTTGTGGCACCCCATCCATACCTTTCTCCCCTCGCCACCAATTTCCACATGTAGCTCCAGCACCCAGTTCATGTATATTATCGTGCTTAAAGAAATAGCGGTTTACAGTATGCGTATGTCCCGTCAATATCAAGACCTTTTGATATTCCTTCAACAAAGCCAATACCTCCTTTTGATTGTGCGTATGGGCCATTGGAATATGTTGGCTCAATACAATAGTGGTATTTTTTGGCACCAATTTCAGG
>JAITLW010000201.1 GCA_031277715.1 Sphingobacterium sp.
CACCATGGTTTTCCTGTATCCAGAGCCAGACGCTTAATATCCAAAACGCGTTGGAATGAAGCCATGGATAGTTCTCTTCGACGTTCTTTCAAAACCTCATACAGTAAGGCATCTTTATCCAACGAACTACCTCCCACCAAATCAGTAGTACTTCCACTATACCTATATTTGCGCAACAAATTGAGGTCTTGCAATGCGGCTCCCAACCGGCCATTTCTTACATTGGCTTCCGAACGCATTAATAAGAGTTCCGGATAGGTCAATCCTGCATTACTAATCATCTTACTATCCTTCATATAATACCGCTGTATCCCGTCGTTATAACGCACACCTCCCACAGTAGTAGAATAGCCCAATTTCTTCAGCGCAAACAACTTATAGCGTTTATCGCTGTTAACATCAAAAAGACTCAAGAACTCGTCAGAAGGATAGCTATTCGTTCCTACAGGTCCCGTTCTAAAAAGCAAAAATTCGCGATTATTGGTCTGAAAGTGCAAATTATCAGGGCCCTGTAGATCTAATACCGTTTCTACATCCGTTCCTGGAGTTGGTGTCGCATTATCATCTGGTCTATAAAAGAAGTCATTGTAATTATAGATTAGATTATCAGCATTTCCCTTAGCACTTAACGCCTTCGTCCAAGCTAGATCTGCATGCTCTGACATCTTTACCCAATCACGCTTATACATATACAGTTGTGCCAAAAGTGCATGTACTGTAGAGATACTAGCACGGGATGGGTTAGCAACATGAAGAGGGGCATCTAATGCCTCCAATAGGTCTCGTTCTACTAAATCCATTATTTCACCCGTAGTCGATAATCCAGGGTGCGGTTCATTTGGAGAGCTCGCTTTGCGATAAGGTAATACGCGGGTATCATTACTCCCACTTGGGTCAAACATAGGACCATATGCCAAACCGCCCACCATATAACTCCATGCCCGACCTGCCTTCGCTTGGGCGATAAGCATTTTACCTAGGTCCGAATCCTGAGCATTCAATTTTGTAACCTCATCAATCACAACATTAAAAATGCCCGCAGCTTTATAGATTGCATTGTCCCAGGTAGGAGCTGATTTATTCGGATCAAAGTAAGGATAGTAAAATTTATATGCAGCCAAACGCTCTACATTAGGATTCGTGTTCAAAAACAGGTATTTCGCCTGGTTGTCACTAATTCTTAAATTATCCCCTAAATGAGCGTAAAAACTCCCCTTATTATTGTCGACAAAAAACAGTTCAACTGTATTATTACTGTTCAGTAAATTCTCCAGATCTTCGACCTTGGTAGGTATAAGTTGGCCTACAGGTTTTACATCCAAAAATTTCGTACAACTACTATTAATCAAAAGACCCGTCAATAGAATCGTTAATATATTTCTTCTCATGTCTAATAATATCTTAATTGTTAGAAACCGATTTTTAAACCAATGAAAAACTCTCTTGGCACAGGCAGAGAACTAAAGGATTGCTCCTTTTCGTAGGTAGCACCTCCAGAAATATTCTGCTCTGCGGTCTCCGGATCGATGTCCACTCCCTTTGCTGTCACATAAAACAAATTACGTCCCTGCACATATACCTGCGCATTAGGGATACGTAATGATTTCGTGTATCGACTCAAATCATACGTCAAGGTCACATCGCGTAGTTTGGCATAACTCGCATTCCCGATAAGACGGTCTATAAAAGGAAAATAAAACATATCCATATTCCAACTTTGTAATACAGGATAAATCGTATTATTGGTTGAAGATTCCGGATTCCAGCGTTGTCCTACTGTCCTAGTCTGAATATTAGAACCGGCAAACCCATCCTTACGATATTTATGACCAAGCTTAGCAATCATCATAAATGAAAGATTCAGATCCTTATAGCTAAAATTATTGGTCAGCGCCATATCCCATTTAGGTCTTAGTGTTCCTTGATATACCATATCCGGGATCTTTGCCCCACCAATAAGAATAACCTGACCATCTTTGTTATAAACTTGTGTTTGTCCAATATCGTTCAATCCGGCAAACTGATACCCCCATAGAGACGTTGCAGGGTAGCCCTCTACAAGCACTCCGGCACCAGCTGTCAAATGTATTGGAGATGTACGGTTTACACGATAATAATTCACCTTATTAATGTTCAATGAAACATTGGGTGACATCATCCACCGAAAATCAGTTCCCTCTATAACACGCACATTCAAACCAAGCTCAATACCATGATTACGCATAGCCCCCACATTGCGAACTAAAGAACCATATCCAAAAGTCGGATCAATAGCATCGCCCGTCAACAGATCTGTACTCTCTTTATTATAGTAATCGAAAGAACCTTCAACTCGGTTTTTGAATAAACCGAAATCTATCCCAATATTCGCAATAGTCGTTTTTTCCCAACGAAGCTGATCATTAGGAGGAGAAGCCACATTGTAAGCAATACCACCTGTAGTTGGCGAATAGCTCCCTGCCCGCAAAATCATTGAAGGACCATTATTTAAAGAAATATTACCATTTATCCCATAAGACCCGCGGACAAACAACTTGTTCACCAGTTCACTATCCCAGAACTTTTCATTACTTAACTTATACGTCCCTCCCAACGACCACATCGGTTTATAACGATACTTCTTACTTGTACCGAAGAAGTTAGTCATATCCATACGGATACTACCACTAAGGATAAAACGATTATCATATTCGTATGAAGAATTACCATACCAAGAGACAAAACGGGTATCTCTATATTTAAACTCACCGTTCGTCATACCGGGAAACGTCGCTTCAAACAACATATCCGAATCGTAGAGCCCTCCCAGATAGTCTTTAATATTCACGGGGATAAAACTTCCAGCGACAGGATTATACCCAAATCTTGAGGCTAGCTCATTATTGTCAAACGTTAGCTTTCTAATCTCATTTCCAAATAGAGCATGAAGACGATGTTTTCCTTCTCCCAAAACGGTATTATAGTTCAATTGCGACCTCAACGTCCAAGATTCGTTCAGGTTTCTATTTTCATTAATTACGCCACCCTCCGGCAGATAGTGTAAGGCAGGATTAGACCGAGAAGTCGCATCATTATAAGCAATACGGATATCATAAGCATCACCTGATTGAAATCCCTGTGTCAACGTATTACCTTTTTCCCAATTCCCGCCGATTTCTGCAGTAAGACCAGCCAATACCTGAGCCCGTAAAAATCCAGTAATACGAGAAGAGAACGACTTGCCGGTATAACGGCTTTTATCAAAATCCTCTATCGGGTTATAATCCCAACGTTTCATACCTGGCGTATTCCGGTACGTTTCTTCCTTATACTGACTCAATCCCCAGACTGGAGCAGGATTTCCTGCTTCATCCCATAAATTGGTATAAGGCTGTAGCATAGTCTGTAGGGACCAATTTGTTAAAGCTGAAAAATCATAACCAACAGGATTCGTTCCCCATTGATTCGTCACGAGCATACTACTCGACTCCGAGTTATTGACCACAAAATTAGCAGATGCTCCAGCTGTCAAAAACGAAAAAGGTTTCCATTCATTCTTCAGGTCAAAAGTCAACCGCTTACTATGATTGTTGATCATATTCTGTTGAGAGCCCAAATAGTTTACAGCAATATTATAAGTGTACTCTTCACTCCCACCAGCGATACCGATATTATGCTGATGGTTGATTTCAGGACGGAAGAAAGCCTGTTCTATCTGCTTCAGACCATCCACTTTCTTAAGCGATTCGATTTCTCTATTTGCTTCGTCTTCTGTGATTTTCCCTTCACGAACCTGCATCAATAAATAAGTCACACGGCTCATATTGTAGGAGTCCATAGGAGACGCGGCATCTGGATCGAGATTAAACAATTCAATCTCCGCATCGATGTAATCTGCGGAAGATGCTTTGTTCAAGCGACGGAGATTAGGACGTTGCACCGCTTGAAAGAAACCGGAATAATACAATCTCGGTTTACCCGAAAGGCCATTCTTCGTCGTCACCACAATAACACCATTTGCTGCCCTAGAGCCATAGATAGAAGCCGCAACACCGTCCTTCAAAACCGTAACACTACTGATGTTCATCGGATTCAAATCCTCAAGACGCCCTTCAATAGGATAACCATCGACAACAAGAAGCGGCGTCATCTGTGCCGTAAAAGTAGAAACCCCTCTAATCTCCACATTTCCTGTCCGATCTATAACCAATCCCGAGATCTGTCCTTCCAACGCATTCTTAATACCCGTCGCTAACTTACGCTCCAATTGCTCACCACTTACATAGCCAAAGGCTCCAGTCATCCGCTCTCTAGAAACAGTTTGATATCCCGTATTGATCTGCACAGTAGCTTCTTCTAGCGTAGATTCTTGAGGAGACAAGACAATGGTTTCCATATTAGGCTTAGCACGTAATGTGCGGGATTGATACCCTACATACGTCACTAACAAAGACACGTCCGAAGACCCTACACTCAAAGCAAACACACCATTCTCGTCTGTAACTGCACCTGCACGCTGTCCCGGAATCGAAACAGTAACACCAGCCAGTGGCCGTCCTTTCTCATCGACTATCTTTCCTGTAATCCGTTGTTGCATATCTGATACCACACCGTCCTTCATTCCGACGGAACCGGTCTTTGATTTAGCAATCTGACGGCTCAGACTGATCAATTTCCCATTTACAGTATAAGTCAATGGCTGTCCTGAAAATAGTGCCGGTAAGACATCTAGGATATCTTTATCCTTAACTTCAAAATCTACAGGCTTGGCATCCTTAAAATCTTGATCGCTATAGATAAACGAATAGCCACTTTGTTTTCTAAGCTCCGTCAACACAGACTTCAAATTGCCATTTTTGACAGCAAGAGAAACACGCTGAGCTAATAAACTTGCCGAAGCCTGAAGAGAAAAGGCAAATGTCAAAAAGATAATTAACTTCATAATAACACCAATACCAGTCGGTTTACATGTGACAAATCGAGCGATACACTGCCACAGCAATGTTCCTACCTTGTCAAGGTTTCTAAGATTCATAAATTAAAATTTCCCCTGCAAAGGCAATCTCACCGTGAATTCGCACGATAAAGTCCTACAATACACATAAAATTAGCCTTTTATGTTCACGAGGATATTGATTACTTTTGTCAGGTTAGGTTAGTAAAAAAATTCTTTCAACATAATTTTTGATATTCCCTGACACTCGG
This sequence comes from Sphingobacterium sp., assembly GCA_031277715.1. Lineage (GTDB taxonomy): Bacteria > Bacteroidota > Bacteroidia > Sphingobacteriales > Sphingobacteriaceae > Sphingobacterium. Next base: position 5,185 of record JAITLW010000201.1, read on the forward strand.
TCGTAGATGTTGGTAGCATCTACGGCCTCTCTCATGACAAAGAATAGAAGTTTTAGTATCTAATTCTTAATCATAAACCTCCTTCCATTTTGCTCAAATTTAATATCCAGTTGCCCCTCAATACCCTTCAAAAGTACATCGATAGGAAGCTTGTTCGACACCTCCCCAGACATCGTTTCCATCGGTAGATCGGTCTTTCCAACAACAAACTCAACATCGTACCATCGCTCTATTTGTTTCAGGACCTCTCGTATATTTTGCTTCTCCAATACTATAACCCCATCTTTCCACGCGGTATACTCTTCTACATTAACCCCAGATTTAACATGTACATGTCCGTTCTTAACCAAAGCCTGCATCCCAGGTTTCAAGAGAAAACGCTCATCTACACCTGTTGCTCCTATCTGCACACGTCCCCTTACCAGTGTGGTAGTCATCTCCCCATCATTTTCATAAGCTGACACATTAAACGCAGTACCCAAAACTTCGATGTCCTGACCTTTACTTTTCACAACAAAAGGTTTCCCTACAAGATGCTCGACATCAAAAAAACCTTCACCTTTCAAATGAACAACACGTGAAGTGCCCGTAAATGAAACAGGATAAGTCAACTCTGACTCTGAATTTAACCAAACTTTACTCCCATCCGGTAGCACCAACTGATACTGTCCCGCCCGCGGGACAGTCAACGTAGCAAAGGTGACCTCTTGAGAAAAGGAAGATACTGTAGCTCCACTCGCATAACTGATTCCCTTTTCATCGATACGAATCCCCTTTTCATCCGCATCTAATACCATCTTATCGCCATTGGAAAGAGTCAAAAGGGCTTTGTTCCCTCCTGGTTCTACGCCACCTGCTATAACCGCATCTCCGCCAACATCCCCAATTTGAGTCTTCATCAGAAAGTAGCCTCCAATAGTCATAACCAAAAAGATAGCAGCGGCGGCATAGCGCATGAAAAACTTACCTGACCAAAATCTATTACCTGCGGCTTCCTCGACCAGATTACGTTCCCGTGCCTTATCCATAAAAGTATCCCAACTCCCTTCACGATCCAACTGATCATATACAGATAATGCGTCGGCAGTTTCTGCAACTAGACGTTTAAGCTCGTTAAACTGCGTCGACTCCACAGGTGAAAATTGATCCACTAATTGAGAATCCGAATTCAGTTGCTCAAGAAACTTATCCCAATCGGGCTCTTCGGGGGAAAACTTTTTTGACTCCATCGTATCTGTAAGTCGCAAAAAAACAAAAAAGATGTGACAGCTTTTTGAATAAAAAATACAAAACACTGATTTACAGCCTTGTTATTTTTTAAATATAGGTCAATAAGGCAAGCAAAAGTAAACCAGAAGCAGACTTCCGTAATGAACTATAGGCCCTACTTAGCTGGGTTCGGACC
>JAITLW010000209.1 GCA_031277715.1 Sphingobacterium sp.
TTCTTTCCTGTTTTTGCTTTTTGTTGCTTTCTTGGGAATACTGGTCAGTATCGCTATTCCAAGCCAGTTGAAGGCTACGGAGATATTGATGGTTATTGCTACACCTTCGTTTATATTAAGTGGTTTTACCTGGCCCCTGAGCCAGATGCCGGATTGGATCGTTTGGTTATCTAAATTGATTCCGCTTACGCATTATCTTCAGATCTTTAGGACGATGATTATCGAACAGGGGACAGCGGATCTTATTAAGGGACCTGTATGGGGATTGGTATGGATTGGTGGTGTTTCTTTGGTCGCTTCCATAGTACTGTTACAATTTAAAATTAATAAGGTTAAAAAGGCTGAAAAAGCCTAGGTATAGATATAAGATATGTTGTCAGATATTAATTTTCGTCAGGCTACAGCTTTGGATGTAGATGCTGTCTGGGGGGTGCTGGGCGAGGCGATTATGAAGCGCCGTAATGATGGATCGGACCAATGGCAGGATGGTTACCCCAATCGAGAAGTCGTCGTAGAAGATATTGAAAAAGGGTATGGATTTGTAGCTGAGCGTATAGGAGGGGGGATCGTGGCTTATATAGCCGTAATCGGTGCTGTCGAGCCAGCCTATGAGGCGCTGACTGGTAAATGGCTTACAGAACGTCCGTATACGGTGATACACCGTCTAGCTGTTTCACAGCGTGATGTGATAAAGGGGCTGGGAACCTGGATGATGCTGGAGGCTGAAAAGGTTAGTTTATCCCAGGGACGATTAAGTATTAAAGTAGACACAAATTATGATAACGCAGGAATGTTGCGGGTGTTTGATAAGTTGGGGTATGTGTATTGTGGTGAAGTTTACTTTCGGGGAGGGGCGCAACGTCAAGCTTTTGAGAAGTTATTGGATCGTGCCTAATCTGGCATGGGACAATAACCATTGTGCTATTGCTGCAAAAACGTCTATTTGGTTTTCTTCCTGAAGGATTTCATGTCTTTTCTCTGGATAAGTAATGACATCTACTTCTTGAAAACCGCTTTGCTTAAGTTGTTTTTCTGTTTTTTGTATTCCCTTGGCAAAGTCACCGATAGGGTCGTCTTGCCCGCTTACCAAGAGAATCGGAAGACTTTTTGGGATGGGATTCTGCCATCCTTTTTTTGTTGCCATTAACAGTACAGTGAGCAGGGTATAGAAGGCGTTGTTGGTGAAAGGGATACCACAGAGAGGATCTTCTTTAAAACGCGCTCTATTTGCTTTACTTAGACTCAGCCAGCTGGTATCGTCAAAATCGGGTTCATCCCGAAACTTGGCGTTGTTCATTTTGCTGAAGATACCATTGATCAGTTTGCTCCGTTTTCTAGGATTTATTTTCTGGAGTAAGGCAAGGAAAGCCTTAAAAGCTTCAGCGCCTGTTGTCTTAGCTCCAGTACCTATCCATACACTTCCATCGAATTCGTTTCCTATCCGTTGCAATACGCATCGGGTAATAAAGGAGCCCATGGAATGTCCGATGATAAAATGAGGATGATCAGGGTGTTTGTCTTTTAAGTAGCGATGCAGTTCTATGGCGTCGTTAATCAACCTCTCCTCAGGTCTTTCTTTTTGAAAGTACCCTTGTGCGGTATCTTCCGTCGCGGTATTGCCATGGCCTATATGGTCATAAAGTAACACGGCGAATCCAACAGATGCAAGGTATTCGGCAAATTGTATGTACCTCCCGCTGTGCTCCTGCATGCCGTGAAGGACTAAGACAGATCCCTTTAATTCCTTGTCACTTGGCGTGATGTATGTCGTGTACAAGCCATATGGTGCAGCAGTGTCTTGGACGCTTCCAACTTTTATATGGCTTGTACTTGTATTTGACATCTTAGAACCTCTTAAGCTTAATTTATGATAGAACTAAGGTACGATATTTATTTTGTTGTTATTTTAACGATTTTTTCTTCGTAGCGATTGAACTCTTCCTGTTGCTTGATCAAGAAACTGTTATCCTCCAGTTTTCCAACTACTTTTTCCATTTCTTCTTTGGAGTTATAGGTCAGCATTCTAAAGGAGTTTTCGTAGTCTTTTCCTCTTGATTTTTTGATTTCGTTATAAATCCACTTTTTAGTATCGAGGCTCTGCGCTAATGTGTGGTTGATAAAATCGGTGTTCCAGTCTGCCGGTGAGGTCTCCGTAATCTGTGCCAGAGAAGCCAAAGCGTGATCGGTTTTACTTTGTGGGTATAATTTACTCCAAGTGTGATAACGCTCATGTATTTGATTCCAGGAACTGATTTTTTCAGTTTTGATGTCTTGTATAAGCGTGGTGATGTGTTGCTGTGGAATCAATTGACCACCTATATTATCAAATTGCTCTCTTTGTTTAAGAGAAATACCCGAATCGAATATCCTACCGGTTCCTTTTTCTATGCAATCTGCCAAGTGTACTGCCCCATAATAGTGAATCATACGTCTGAATGTCTGATAACACGCTCTTACTTTCACTAGTATGACCTTGCGATTAGAGAACTCGGTATCCGTGAGGTATATTTCACGTTTGTTGAGATCGAAGTTATCATCCATGAGGAGTTTGCGCCCGAGTAGGTGTGGGGCAGTTGTGGGAGCTGTATCTGTCCAGGTCTTGCCTACCGCTATTTCTATTTCGTGTAGTGCGTCAAACATTTCGTTGACCGTGTCTGGTGCCAAAACATCGTACTCGAGGTATTGATTTTTTAGTGTTCTTTTGTCACGATCGTTGAATTTGGTTGTATTACGCATCAGTGCATACATATTGTAGAGAAACCAATATCCAGGAACTATCAATAATCGATTGTTGTCTGCTTCATTGCTGACCAGAGAGAATGGTATTCTGATGTCGAGTTCATGTAGAAAGTCACCTTTTACGAGTAGGGTATAAGAGGCAAATTTAGAATTGTGTTTGATACTGACACATAGACCGGGCCAAAAGCCTCTTCCTGCTATTATCTCTCCATCTGCGGCTCTTGAATTATGGTTGGAACCTATTGTAGCTCCAGCGGCCATGTTGCTTTGACCTTTTATTAATGCTGCACATAGGAAGGAGTTATTGTGATGTTGCTCGTGAGAAGGGAACAGTAGCGAGTTGAGTACTTCGCAACAGGATATGGTTGAGTTGTCTCCTAAAAAAGAGTTGATCAGTCTGGCCCCATATTTCAACTGTGAATGTGAAGATAGTATAAACCTAACTGCTTTGACGCCGTAGAAAACCCGACAGCCGTAACCGATTATTCCATTTACGATTTCACATCCTTCTCCGATCTGTGTAAACGCTTCTTTACTCGAGTTTACTGTTACATTTTTTAGTTTATTTACTCCTTTAATGTATGCGTAAGGGCCTATTTTGACATCCTTTATCGTATTTGAGTTCTTCAGCACGACATTGTCGGCTATGGTGCTATAGTATCCTCGTTGTGTGGAAAAGTGTCTGTCTGTTATCTCTAATAGGCGGTTTTGGAATGTGGAATCTTCTCGATGGCGTGACCATAGGTAGACATCTGCCGCTTGCATGCCATCGAATGGGACGACTGATCGTCCTCCATTTTCATTACATAGTTCCATCCAGATCCTTTTGTCAGCAGATTCTCCCTCTTTGAGGATTCCATTTCCAAATTTGGCGTTGTTACTGGTTTCCATTTCATTGATATTGGAGAGCAGAACCTGTTCTCCAATGATGAAATGAGCCATATAACGGACATGATGCACCGCGGAACAAGCTCCGATGTCGGAACTTACTATCGTTGAGTTGTAGATCCCTGTCGGAAGGCGTAGATCTCTGTAAGAGAGAAAAGTCTGTTCCATGGGGCCTATCCTCACTAATCCATAAAATTTGGAATGTTGGATCTGTTCCGGGAAGAAGGGTTCGCTAACCCATACCTTCGACCAGTCTGAACTGTAATTGAGCTGGTTGACTAGCTGTTGTATCTCTTTGGTGGTCAGCTCCCTGAATTCGTTATCTATTCCTAACTGTTGGTTACGTATGTCGTATTCGTCTGTTAGGTGAGCTATCTCTTTTTCAGTTAAAAAGCCATATCCTAAAGTGTGTAGCGGTTCTTTTGCAATGAATGTCATAGTTTATTCTACCGTTACTGATTTAGCTAAATTTCTAGGTTTGTCCACATCACAACCTCTGGCAATACCTATATAGTAAGCCAATAACTGTAGGGGAATAGTAGATAGGATAGGTGCTATGATTTCATGTGCTTCGGGGATTTCTATACTGTCATCAGCCATTGAGGATACTAAGGTATCATCGGTTGATACCAGTGCAATAAGCTTTCCTGAACGGGCTTTTATCTCTTGCATATTGCTGATTACCTTTTCCTGTATTTTATCTTTTGTAGCGATGAATAACACCGGGAGGTTTTCGTCTACCAATGCGATTGGTCCATGTTTCATTTCAGCAGCAGGATAGCCTTCGGCATGGATGTAGGAGATTTCTTTGAGTTTTAGTGCGCCTTCTAATGCTATCGGAAAATTATAACCGCGGCCTAGATATAGAAAATCTTTTGCGTCTACGTATTTATGGGCTATACTCTTTATCCTTTCGAGTTGGGAATTTAGTATTTCCTGTACCTTATCAGGTACAGCCTGTAGTTCGTTGATAAGCGTGTCGCTGGTAGCGGTATCTATTTTTTGTTTGTATTGCGCGAGCTTGATTGCAAACAGTAAAAGAGCAGCAAGCTGGGTTGTAAATGCTTTTGTGCTGGCTACACCTATTTCTGGCCCGGCGTGTGTGTATATACCCGAATCAGATAGTCTGGCAATAGAGGACCCGACAACATTGACGACCCCGAAAATAGTGGCGCCATGGTGTTTCGCATTCTCAAGTGCTACTAGTGTATCTGCGGTTTCTCCACTTTGTGATACGGCTATGATCAGATCATCTGGTCCTACGATTGGGTTTCTGTATCTGAACTCAGACGCGTATTCTACTTCAACAGGGACACGACATAGCTCTTCGATCCAATATTCTGCTAGGAGTGCGGCATGCCAGCTGGTGCCACAGGCTACGATAATAATGCGATGTGCTGCGAGAAGTTTGTCCTTTACTTTTTCTAAGCCGCTTAGGGTAATCTGATGGGTAGCACTGTCTAGTCGTCCTCTTAAGCAATCCTGAATCGCTTTAGGTTGCTCAAATATTTCCTTTAACATGAAGTGTGGGTAGCCTGCTTTCTCTATGCTGGCTAGTTCCATATCTAGTTTTTGTACGAAGGGGGTTACAATATCGTTGCCTAAGTTTTTTAATATCAGCTCATCGGGTTTTATAATTGCGAGTTCGTAGTCATTGATATAGACGACTTCTTTGGTATGTCCCAGCATAGGGGAGGCGTCGGATCCTAAGAAATGTTCGCCTTTGCCAATGCCGATGACAAGGGGGCTACCTTTTCTGGCTGCTATAATAGTGTTTGGACTGTCTTCATCCAGTACAAGGATGACATAAGCTCCCGTAATACGTTTTAGGGCTATACGTATTGCTTCTTCAAGAGTACAGGCATTATTTGTTTTGATATCTTCAATGAAATTGAGCAACACTTCGGAATCTGTATCACTTTTGAAGGTATAACCTTTTTTTAGCAATTCTTCTTTTATGGTTGCGTAATTCTCGATTATGCCATTGTGTACCAATGCTAATTTTCCATTCTGTGAACGGTGAGGGTGAGCGTTGTGATCGGATGGTATACCATGCGTAGCCCATCTTGTATGTCCAATCCCTGTTTGTGCCGAAAGATCAATTGATTTTGTCAACTCTTCTAATGCAGCCACTTTGCCAGCTGTTTTGGATATTAGTAATTGTTGTTGAGAATGGAGCGCTATTCCTGCGCTATCGTATCCGCGGTATTCTAATTTGCGCAACCCCTCTATTAAATAGGGATATGCTTGTCGATGGCCTACATAGCCGACAATTCCACACATAGTATCAAGTTTAATCTGTTAATAGGATAACAAAAGTAAATAATTCCTTTTAAACAATCGATTGCGTTGTGTGTTTTTTCAAAAAGATATTTTTTAAGTAGTATAGATGACAAAATGGAAAGTTTTGAAAGTTAATTCTGTCAATATCTTATTGGGTGAGAGGGCAGTGATAATGTCAGTTATAATTTAGAAAAGGTAAAATAGGCGTTACATCTATTTTATTCCGAGGAGGAATAGTCTATATTTCCTCAATTAAAGGTGTTTTTAGGCTGAGGAGAGCTACAAAATTTTATATTCGAACGCAGTTATATTGCGTATAGTGGTAAATTTATGTAGGTTTGTATCGATGAACAATCTAAATGCCATAAAAAGTAGCTCACTTGCATGTGTAATGCGGGTTTTGGGTATTTTTATGGTTTTTATTCTGACTTCTTGCCCTATTAAAGCATCTATTAAGCATAGTTCTACATCACAGGCTTCTTCAGGATTGACTATCAAACAATCTAAACTGGTTACCTCTTCGGAAGTTCCTTGTGTATTGGAGGCTAAAGAAAGCTTAGTGAAGGTAGGTCATTCTGATATCGACTTTTCTCCTTCGGTATTGTTGTTGGCCTTCTTTTGTTTCTTATTTTTAGGTGTTCCTCAAAACTCTTCTAGGGTACACCTGCCACGGGCCTATTATTCTGGTTCCAATAATCTATTCCTTTTTATAAAACGGTTCAATTTATAGGATTTAAACGCTATTAAAGGTAAGCCTATGGGCTCTTTATTCTAATCGTGTTTTTTACTATAAATTTTAATCGATGATCAACAAGTTATGCGCTTGTTTGCTAGTCATTGGGGCGGTGCTTATCACTGATAATGTGCATGGGCAAGTACTTGAGGGCTATTGGCAGCAGGCAAAAGCAAATTATAAAGGATTTTCTATCAAAGACCAGGAGATCGGTATCGCCCGATTGGACAGTGCGTCTTCATTGGAGCGTTATAAACCTCAGGTATGGCTCCAATACCAACAGGGATTGAGCTCATTGAATAATGTTTCGGGAGCATTCTATCCTATGCCGGGTATTTTTAATATCAGTGGCTCCAATACACTAGGTGGCTCTTCTAATACTTTTAATCAATATGCGACGAGTAGTCTAAATTGGGATTTGGTCAATTTTGGCCGGAAAAATTTAGACAAAGCTTTGGGAGCTACAGCGATAAAGCAGTCCACATGGGAAGCTAATCAATATACATTGTCGGTGCAGTATGAACTTTCCCAACGTTATATAAATTACATGTATTACCAGATTCTTTCGGATTGGTATCATGAGCATCTGAAGAGGTATCAGGATATTCTGGAGCTCACTCGGGATCTAGCGATTAGTGGTATTGTACCAAGTGCGGATACCCTGCTTGTATCTTCGTCATTAAATAATGTACAGTCCGAATTATCTCATGTTTCCGGGCAGTTGAAAGGTGGTGTCTATGCGCTTTCGGAATTTGTGGGTGAGGCTATCGATCCTGCAACTCCGTCTGCAGCTCGTTTTTTCGTTTTATTGAAAGCGGACACAGTGGGTAATGTATCCCAGCCGTTGTTAGAAATCAAGAAGACTGAAACGGAAAAGTTAGACCAATTGGTCAAGAAATCCAGCAAGCAAGTATTGCCTCAAATTATGGGAATAGGAGCTCTTTCTAGCCGGAGCTCGGGTGTCTCATCGTCAGGTAT
>JAITLW010000240.1 GCA_031277715.1 Sphingobacterium sp.
GGGAAAGGCCACTCAATAAATGTAGTAAAGTCGTTTTTCCAGTGCCTGAGTTTCCTAATAGAAGGGTATGCTGATGTTTTTCTATTTTGAAATCAGGAAACTGCAGTTCGTGCGACGGCAAATAGTTGAACTTAAGGTTTTCTGAACGTATCATGGATAATGTATTCCTACGGTGTGAATTTTCAACCTTAAAGGTATCGGAAATTGGTTACAATAGAAAATCTTAATAAAATTATTACAGGATTAAGCCCTTTTCGCCTTAAAGAAAAATTAATGTATCTGAAATAAAACTCGTGTTATCGGGGACTATGGGAGGTGTTTTTTCGCTTGATTCGGCCTAGTTAACGATTAATTAACAATAGGTTGAGCTAAAAGTAATTTGTCGGTAATATTGAGTTAATATGCCCCTTATACTTTTGTGTTAAATTAAAATTAATTCAAGTTGAAACTAAATTTAAACATTAAAAAGGCAGGTTTGCTAGTATTAGGTGTAGTAGCAGGCTCAGTTGTATTTGCACAAAAGACAGATCCGAAAGGAAATGCCTTAGTAAAGGAGTCCACTAAAAAGGATACTGTTAATACGTTGAATGCACAGCAGAAGACAAGTGCTTCAATCGCTGATGGAGTTTCAGCTTCGGTATTAGGTATCCGGGGGCGGATCATCGATGTAGAGACGATGAAGCCTATAGCAGGAGTAAGTGTGTCCTTGTCTGATAATAGCAAAGTGACATCGACGAATGCGAATGGAGAGTTTATTATCCCTGTAGCCAAAAAGGGTGATTATAAAATAGTAAGTAGTTATCTGGGGTATAATAAGGAAGTGACTCCAGTAGTTTTAGAAGCTAAGAATTGGGAGACGGTAAGTGTTGTTTTGGTAAGTGAGTCTTCTACATTGGATGAAGTCGTTGTGACACGCAGACGTGTACAAGCGACAGAGTTCGCTTTATTGGAAGAACGTAAGAATTCTAACCTATTCGTAGAGAAAATTGGTGCACAAGAGCTGTCCCGTAAAGGGGTGTCTGATGCAGAAGGTGCATTGACAAAGATGAGCGGTGTGACCAAATCTGCTTCAGGAGCGAATGTATTCGTCCGTGGACTTGGAGACCGTTATAATAGTACAACTTTTAACGGTTTGAATCTGCCATCAGAAGATCCGTTGAATAAAAATATCGCATTAGATTTCTTTGGTACATCTATTATTCAAAGTATAGCAGTGAATAAAACATTCAATCCTTTGATTGGGGGAGATGTCGCTGGTGCCAATATTGATATTCTTTCAAAGGACCTAAGTGAAGATGGATTTATTCAGGTAGGTGCATCTGCAGGAGTAAATAGTCAGGCGATAGACGCTAAAAACCTACAACGTATCGATGGGACAAACTGGTTCGGATCTTTACGCGAAAAGAAAGTGCCAATTGCAGATCTGAATAGCTATGATTTTAATAATAAATGGAATACTAAAGAGATGGAGAAACCTATCAATTCTAGTTTTTCTTTAGCGGGAGGTCGTAAGTTTAAAGTTGGGAATGGCAATCTGAATGTTTTTCTTACTGGTAATATGAATTCTGATTACAAGTATTTAAATGGAGCAATTCGTCAGACTACAACCTCAGGGCTCATTATTCGGGATCAAGAAATGACGAAAACCCAATACAATATCGCGAAGACGGGAATGGCTAATCTAAAGTATAGTATCGGGAATCATTCCGTCTCTTTTAACTCGCTATATATCAATGATCAATCGCAGGAGTTGGAACAAAATTTTGGATTGGACGCAAGTCGTGAACCTAATGATAAAGTTTTGTTTAGACGTCAGCATGTTGTTAATAATCAGCTTTTTGTTAACCAGTTGTTGTCTAAGTTACAGCTCAATGATGCTTGGAAGCTAGATTTGGGCGTCGGTTATAATATGGTCGTAGCACAAGAACCAGACAGGCGTACCAATAAAATCATCCTTGATGAAGACGGTATTTATCAGCTACATGGTGAAGCCAATTCTAACGAGCGTTATTATTCAGATATCAAAGAAAAGGGACTTACTAGTAAAGCTATCGCAACTTATAAGATTAATGGAAACAGTGGGTTGGACCGTAAGATAGAATTTGGTTATCAAGGGGAGATTGTAAAGCGTGATTTTAATGCAACTATTATTGGGCACAGAATAAAAGGAGACCGTATCATCACGAGCGACTATATTAACAATATCGACGCTATGTTTAACCCTTCAAAGTTACAGTCCGGATATTTTGAACAGACTACGTTGCGTGGTGGTTTGGAGCCTAACTGGTATTCCGTAGACAAAAAAGTACATAGCATGGTAATGGCTGGTACCTATCAGTTTACAGACCGGTTAACTACGGTATTGGGCCTAAGATATGATAATGTATATCAGGATATAATTTATCAAACAAATATGGGAAGTACGGAGTTAGATGGTCCTTCTACTATCAAAAAGAATTATGTCTTGCCAAGTTTAAATGCTAAGTATGCGCTGACCGAAAATAGCAACCTACGTGCTTCTGCAAGTATGAGTTATACGTTACCACAGTTTGCAGAGTTGGCTTACTTCTTGAATACATTTTCCAACTACAGTACGCAGGGTAACAAGGATTTAGTTCCTGTAGAAAATACTAACGTGGATCTTAAGTGGGAGATGTTTCCGACGAAAGGAGAGTTATTATCCTTTGGTGTCTTTTATAAAAATCTTAAAAACCCAATCGCACGCTCAGAAACAGGAACGAACGTAATGACCTATTATAATGTTGGTGCTTCAGCGACTGTTGCGGGGGCTGAGGTAGAGTTGAAAAAGAACCTATTGACAAGAACCACAGCTAATGGCGAAAACGTCTTGTCGGCAGGTGCTAATGTGTCCTATTTGCATACTTCTCAAAAATTAGAGAATGTAGATCCTTTATTTACAAAAGTACATGGGACAAGTGCACTACAGGGAGCCTCTCCATTATTGGTGAATGCAGATGTTTCGTATTTGTATCACGGTAAAAATTGGAATTGGACATCAACAGCTGTTCTAAACTATTTTAGTGACCGCATCTACTCGTTAGGTACACGTGGATTTAGTGATGTAATCGAGAAGGGAATACCTACACTAGACTTTATCTCTTCAGCAAGTATTAACAAAAAATGGGGTGTCGATTTAAAAGTACGCAATTTGTTAAATCCTGAATTTAGGTTAGAACGCGAAACTGATGCAAAGGAAAATGTCGTTCTAGAATCCTATAAAAGAGGTATGGACTTGAGTTTAGGGGTTTCTTATAGGTTTTAATGTTTTGATAACATTAGTTTAACCGTTAGTTTTTTTTAAATATTTAGTATTGTATAAGATAAATAATAAACAAATGAAAAGGAAATTATTTGCTGTTTTGACAGTGTCAGCTTTAGTGTTTGCATCGTGTAGTAAAGACAAAGATCCGAGCAAGCCAGATCCGGGAAATGAGTTAACAGAATTGAATGGTAGTATCACTAGCGATGCAGTTTTAAAAGGTAATTCTATCGCCTTAAAAGGAGCTACAGTTGTACGTGCAGGCGCTACGTTGACGATTCCTGCAGGTACTACAATTACGGCTTCAGAAAAGACAGCCTATTTATTAATCGAAAAAGGTGCTAAGATTATTGCGAAAGGTACAGCTTCAGCTCCTATTACTTTTACTTCCACAACTAAAAGCTCTGGTGGTTGGGGTGGTGTTATCATAAACGGTAAAGCTCCACTTTCTCGTGCGACAGAAGCAACTGAAAGTACATTCCCTACTGAGATCAATACAGCCATAATGTATGGTGGAAATGATGTTAAAGATAACTCTGGTGAGTTGGATTATGTAATTATCGAGTATTCTGGATCTAATATATCCGATGATAAAGAACATAATGGATTGACATTGAATGGTGTTGGTAATGGCACGAGAATTAGTAATATCTATATTAAAGATGGTGCTGATGATGGTATCGAGTTCTTCGGTGGATCTGTTAACGTAACGAACCTATTGGTAGTAGATTCGGAAGATGATATGTTCGATTTTACACAAGGTTATACAGGAACTGTAACGAATGCTTATGGTATCTGGACTCCTAAGTTTTCTACGAATGAAGATGATCCAAGAGGAATTGAAGCCGATGGTAATATGGATGGCAAAAATCCTAATGATATCGCTCAATCTAACTTCATTATCAAAGATATGACGATTGTACACAAAGCTACAGCGCCTGCAAAAGCTGGTGAAATGGTGGATGTGGTTAAAATCAGAAGAGGAGCAACAGCTAATATTTCTAACTTGAAAATAGAAATAGGCGCTACTTCAAGATTCGCTGATATTATTGACTTTACTGATGGTTCTGGTAAAGGTAATCCAGCATCTAAAATCACTTATACATTTAATCCTGCGAATATGTATGACGCAGCAAAAGTAAAAGCTGAAGGTGCTACAATAACTAAGAATGATACGCAAACAGGTGCTAACACAGGAGCATTTTCTTGGACGAAATTTTCTTTCTAAGATTACCGTATTAAAATAAACAAAAGGGTCGATTCATGGAGTCGGCCCTTTTTTCTTATATATTTGCCCCCCCATAAAAACAATACCATGAGATATTTTTTTAAACTGGTTTTACTCTTACTACTTGTTAGTTTACACGCTAGTAGAGCCCATGCACAGGAATTGTCTATTTCCAAATACAGCAAAGAGCTACTCGTGCCTATACAAAAAGGATCAACGATTTTTATGCTGACTAGTAGAGGAGATTTACTATATGTGATGGTTAAGGGTGAATCCGACCTTGACTTCAAGTATAACATAGATGGTCGTTTGTCAACGATAGGCAATAGATCTATTTCTTATAATATACACGGACAATTAGTTCGTTTTGATCAAATTGACGTTGATTATAATCTGAACGGAAAAGTGAGAAAAATAGATGATATATATATCGACTATAATTTGGATGAACAAATAAGAAGGTTTGGAAATGTTGATATAGACTATAATCTAGATAATAAGATACGCCGAATTGGAACCATTGAAATAGATTATGATATTCATGATCGTGTTCGAAAATTTGGACGAGAAGATATAGCATATAATTTAGACAATAAGATTCGGCAGTTTGGTGAGCAACATGTGAGTTATGATATAAATGGACGCATTCGTGAAATTGGAAATTGTCGGTTTGACTATAATCTTGATGGATCGCTTCGATCTGTTAAAAATAGTTCGAGGGGTATAGTGAAAGAGGATGTCATGTGGTATTTCAATATGATTAAGCAATTGAATTGAAAAGCTTAACCCAATTACTAGCAACTCGTAAGAGGTTTATATAGAAGGGAGGGACAATGATTCTTTATCGTTTACAATAGGTTAATGATGAGCTAATTATCAGTTAATAATAAACTTGCTTATTTGATTAACTATAAATATGAGATTATGCTAAAGGTTAAATTTATCTATCCCCTAACGGTGATAATGATTGGTAGTTTCACTGCCTGTAAAAAGAGTGCATCAGATGAACTTGTAACGCCGGACCCGGAAGTTGTAGATCCAAAATCAGAGGGAGTAACAGAACTGAAATTCGTGATTAAGAATCTTGCTAATAGCAATAGTGTGAAGGAAAAGGAAGGATATGACGAGTTTAATTTCCTGGGGTATGGTTATGATGTTACGGGTAAGTATTCCCACAGAAGTTCAGTGAAAGATGCTGTAATCAATACACCAGCATTCGCACAAGAAAACCCCAGTTCTCTTGATATACGTCGTCCTCGGGAAAGGAGTTTTCGTACCGTTTATGGGGCAGATTCTGAAGGTTTTTTAAAATTGCTGACAGGTGAAAAATCCGATGTAAGTTATTTTAAGGGGAATATTACACAACCCTTTGGAGATACTGATCCAACTGCAAATCAATATGTCTATGGCTTGTACGATAGCTTTGCAAAGTACAAACAGCTTACCATTTTTTATACCAAAAGCAAAGTGATGTCGTACCTGACGAAAGGTTTTCAAGCTGACATTAAAACAATGGGCGCAGAGGATTTAGTCAGAAAATACGGAACACATGTCTTACTTTCTTTGTTCACAGGAGCTAAACTTAGTTTGGACTACCAAGCAGAGTATACAGGCAGTAAGGATAAGCACACTGCTGTACAAAGTAGTTTTCATGTTGGTCTGAATGAGTGTTTCGGTTTGTTTTCTGGTGCTTTTGCTCCATCCGATTCCACGGTGTTTAAAGATGTGGTTCGACCTATAATCGCTTTTGAGGCAATTGGTGGAGACCCAAGTAAAATAGTTGTAAATAGAAACTCCGGAGTAAACCCAAAAGTAAATATATCCGACTGGACAAAAGATCTTAATGAAGATAACTCGCGTTTTGTTTACATCGGTGGTCTGGATAGCTTGTTACCTATTTCGGAGTTGATAGCGGATGTGGAGAAAAAGCAAAAAGTAGAGGCCTTTATCACGGAATATATCAAATCAAGTCAAGTCAAGTCAAGTCAAGTCAAGGTAAAAAGGTAGAAGCCATGAAGTTTATAGGGTATTAGTTAATACCTGATTATATCTTAAGCTATCAATTAAGCGGCCTTAACATAGGGTTTACATAGCCTCTACATAGCTATTTGCTATGTAGAGGCTGTGTTAAAACTAAGGTAAAAACATTTTAACATATAATTTGTTGTTAATAAAGTGGTAACTTGTTTTAAATCAGTAAACTCTAAATTTGAAGCTATGGCAATTTTAAATGATGGCCCGAATGGCCCGATTCGAGGTAAGTTTGGTAGCGTGTTCGCTTATGTATTGAACGGACAGAATATAGTGCGTGGCGCCCGTAAGCCACGGACGACTCCTCCGAGTGAGGCCGAGTTATTGAACCAAAAGAAGACTAAGGTCACTAACGATTTTCTGACCTATCTGTTTCCTATCGTAAAGTATGGGTATAAGAATTTACTGATAGATCACCCTACAAAAAATGCAGCTAACCTAGCGCAATCCCACGTAAGGAAAGAGTGCATGGCTATTGATACCAATAATGAGCCTTATGTAAGAGTGGAATTATTTAAACCACTGAGAGGATCTTTATTTACGCCTGAGAACGGACAGATGGAGCTTGTCGATGGCAAGCTATATATCACATGGACACCCCCTACTGTAAATAATAGTCAGGATTGGGTCAAACTCAATGTGGTGGTGTTGAATCCAGAAGAAGTGGCCGATATGCGGGTGGCAATTGTACCTGCCCGTCTAGGAGAGTATTGCTTAGAGTCTGAGCTGCTTGGGCGTTTAAGAAAGGGCTTGCATATCTATATAGGTTTCGAAGATAGTTACACCGGAAAGCTGTCTGATTCGGTATATCTTGGAAAGATAGATTAATGTAAATAGGCTGTAAGCTTCGAGCGACTATCTTGGTTTGTAATGATACACGATTTTATACTTTTCGTGTTTATACTTCTCTGCTAGTTCACCAATATTTAAGCTTTGTCCCTGAGGAGTAGGTTCACAGATGGAAAAATATTGTCCCTCGTAGGCTATGGACTCCCCAATTTTTTGTTCAAACTGTACCGCCATGGTAATGTGGGTGGGGTAGAGTATGGCAATCATAGGGAGGTTATAGATTTCTTTGACCAAGAAAAAGAACAAGGCTGCTCTGTCGTCGCAGTCGCTATAATTGTTCATCAGTGTCTGTTCAGGAGACAAGCGTTTTTCTATACCAAAGTTGATGTCATCATTCTCGTATAAGAAAGCGTATCTGGTAAAACGCATGAGGTAATCAACTCCTCCTTTTGTGTCCATTCCTTTGATATTCTCCTTGAGTACGGGAATCAACGATTGATAGGTCACTTGAGTGAGCGGGATATTAAAATAGGTCTCGAAATCTACTCCGGGATAGTTTTTGAAAATCCCAGCGACGTGGTCATTGACTTTGATGTCAAATTCATAGACTTTGTCCTGATATTGAAAGTTTACATTCTTGACCGCATAGGACTCGTCTTTAAATTCAGGCATTTGTGCGATTTTGTAACTGAAATCGCCTTCCGCGCCAGGAATAGTAATTGCTACAGGGCGATAGACATCGGAGCGTTTGAATAATTTGCCATAATCATGGTAGTTAAGACAGGTAAATTGCTGTCCATCGATGATAAAAAAGGGAATGTCCGAGATATCCTCTTTGTTTTTGATATAGAATATCACTTGGTCATCGCCAACCGCTAGGCGGGCATCGTACCCCGATTTGTTCATCAGGTACCATTTATAGAGTGTGTAGCGGTGATAGTTCTCGGCTTTAGGACTTATTGCCTCGGATACCTGTCGGATAAGCTGGTAGTAAAGCCAATCATTAAGGTTATTCTCCGCTTTAAACGCTGTTAATTGTTCTATAAGTGGTGTATATTCCCTTGATTCGATATCCTTGTAAAAGTGTAAAATAGACTGCTCGTCGGTTTCTCCCTGGATTTGAATCTGAGGAGTATGAGATTTGTCGAAAACAAACGGTTTTTTAAAAAAGTCGATGGTATCCAACTGCTGTCCCCACAACGGAGCTGTACAGGTCAAACCTATACAGAGTAAGAGGATATATCGGATACAAAGTCTCATTTTATTAACATTCGCTTAATATAAAGTTAATAAAAAAATAACGTTATTTTTCTTATCTTGACTTATTTAGGTTCAACAGGCGGTGTATCGTCCAAGTTTTTTTATGAGAAAGATTATTCTATTCATGCTGTTTAGCATAAGTGTTTGCTGGGCTAGTGCCCAGACTTCAAATTCCAAAGCTTTTATGGAAGCTTTTAAGCCGCATCTGGGCAAGTATTATGAGGGTACGATCGTAGCAGGAGGAAAGGAAGGGGATGGTTTTACTGGAGAACGATTGCTGCTAGAGGTTATGAGCTGGGATGAACGGGAGGTAAAGGTTCCTTTTTATGTAGGTGAAGACAAGTCCCGCACCTGGATTTTTAGTTGGAGTAATAATCGGGTCGAACTAAAGCACGACCATAGAAAGTCGGATGGTACAGCAGATAAGGTGACTTTTTACGGAGGTACCGCGCCCAATGAGGGAACCTCGAATATGCAGATGTTTCCTGCCGACGCAGAGACAGAGCAACTTATCGATTATGCAGCCTATAATGTATGGTGGGTGACTATTGATGCAAACAAATTTACCTACAATCTGCGACGAATCGGATCAGATCGGTTATTTTCGGTGGAGTTTGATCTTACCAAACCTATTGTGTCGAATTTCAAACCTTGGAGATAGGTTTTTGATTCTAATTCCATATCTTTGCAGGGATGGATAATTTCATTGTTTCAGCCCGTAAATATCGCCCAGCGACCTTCGACTCCGTTGTAGGACAGTTGCATATTACAAATACGCTAAAGAATGCGATTCATAGTAATCAGCTTGCGCAAGCGTTTTTGTTCTGTGGACCTAGAGGAGTGGGAAAGACGACCTGTGCCCGTATATTGGCTAAGACAATAAATTGTGAGAATATCTCCTCGAGTACCGAAGCTTGTGGAGAATGTGAAAGCTGTAAATCTTTTGCAGGAGGTGCTTCATTCAGTATTCATGAATTGGATGCGGCCTCAAACAACTCTGTTGATGATATCCGTAGCCTGATCGATCAGGTACGTATACCTCCACAGACTGGCAAGTATAAGATTTACATTATTGATGAGGTGCATATGTTGTCTCAAGCGGCGTTTAACGCCTTTTTGAAGACGTTGGAGGAACCGCCTTCCTATGCGATATTCATATTAGCTACCACAGAAAAACATAAGATTCTACCTACGATTTTGTCGCGTTGTCAGATATTTGACTTTAACCGTATCCGGGTAGAAGACATGTCCAATCATTTAGCATCAATAGCGAAAAAAGAAGACATAACGTTTGAGATAGATGGCCTTCACGTCATCGCTCAGAAGGCTGATGGCGGTCTCCGCGATGCACTGTCTATGTTTGACCAGATTGTAAGTTTTTCGAATAGAAACCTTACCTATCAGGCTGTTATTGAGAACTTGAATATTCTTGACTATGATTATTACTTCAATCTGGTCGAAGCGATAAAAAAAGAAGATGCTGCGGAGGCCTTATTAATTTTAGATAATGTACTAAATAGGGGCTTTGATGGGGGGCATTTTATTGCAGGTCTATCAGGACACCTGAGGAATCTGTTGATCACGAAAGAACCTAAAACATTAAAGCTGTTGGAGGTTAGTGAGAATGTTAAAAAGAGATACCTTGAGCAATCTTCGTCCTTGAGTTCAGGCCTTCTGCTGTCTGCCTTGAATATTGCAAATCAATGTGAAATAAGCTATAAAACCAGTAAGAATCAAAGGCTTCAGGTCGAGTTGGCTTTGTTGAAGATGTGCCATATAGCAACCGCAATACAGCTTGGAATAAATGGTGTATCAACTCAGGTTGATCAAACAAAAAAACTACCCAGTTCCGTAACAGCAACAACTCAGCCTCCTCCTGGGGGGAG
>JAITLW010000068.1 GCA_031277715.1 Sphingobacterium sp.
CTACCTAGTTCCGTAACAGCACCCACTCCGCCTCCTGCTGCGGTGGCAAAGACTGAACCTTCTGAACCTGTAGTCACCAAGGTTGAACCTCCCAAAGTGACCGCTACGCCTACAAAACCTGTTGTAGAGGAAAAAAAGAGCTTCTCGTCGGGGAAAGGATGGGGAAGTTTTAAGTCTGCTGTCGATGTACCTAACTTGAATACGGTATTTGAAGAAAAGGCGGTAGAGGAGGAACAGGAGAATGATCTGGTACAGGGAACGGAATTTAGAGAGGTGACTTTTAATTCTTTCATCGGAAAGTGGAACGAATTGGCCGAGAAGATGAAAGCAAGTAATCGTATTACCATATATACGATCATGACTGCCAACCCACCGAGACTGCAAGGAAATATTATTGAAATTGATGTTGAAAATGCCATTCAGAGCGATCAGCTGCGGGAAGGTAAAATCGATATGCTCAATTATCTTCGTCCAGCGTTACAGAACTTTTCTTTGGATATGCAGACCGTTCAATTGGAGCAGGCTGTCATCCGTAAAGCCTATACCTCGCAAGAGAAGTATCAGGCAATGGCTTCCAAAAACCCTGCTCTAGAAGTGTTGAGAAAGACTTTTAATCTAGGTCTTAGTTAGTAATATTCTTGCTATTCTATTTGAATGGTTTTTAATTTTTAATTTTGGTTTTTAACCGAGCTTTTGCGAGCTCATCTTCAGATAATTTAAAACATGCAAAATAATTTCCAACGTCACGATAGAGGCGAAAAAAGAGAAAGTAATCAAATGGTTTTTGGTATTCGTGCCGTAATTGAAGCGATTGACAGTGGGAAAGAAATAGAGTCGCTTTTTATACAGCGTGGTATCAGTGGGAGCCTCTTCTTGGAACTCAAGTCATTGCTGAAAGAGCATGGTTTAAGTTATCAACAGGTGCCTATTGAAAAACTGAATAGGATTACCAGAAAAAATCATCAAGGAGTTATTGCTGTTATCTCGCCTATCATCTATCAACATATCGAAGATCTATTACCATCCATTTATGAAAAGGGAGAAACTCCTTTATTACTCATGTTGGATGGAGTCACCGATGTGCGTAACATGGGAGCTATTGCACGTACGGCAGAATGTGCCGGGGTCCATGCAATTATTGTCCCTAAAAAGGGTTCGGCAGAGATTAATCCAGATGCGATAAAGACATCTGCAGGTGCATTGTATAAGATACCGGTGTGTAGGGAAGATTCTTTGGGTAAAACTGGCCGTTTTCTTATTGAGTCGGGGATACAGCTGGTCGTGAGTACAGAAAAGACACAAGATTCCGTATATGATGTGGATTATAGCGGACCTACCTGTATTATAATGGGGGCTGAGGATGTCGGAGTATCGGATGATTTAATTCGCATCTCGGACAAGTTGGCTAAAATACCGATGTACGGAGAAATCGGTTCGCTAAATGTTTCTGTCTCAGCAGGAGTAGTAATATACGAAGCGATACGTCAACGGGCGTTGGGTAGTTAGGGGGGAGAGAATTAAGAGGGAGAAAGTTGGAGGGTTGACCATTAACTATTACGAACGGAAATGTTAAAGAGAAAACTGGAGCGCGAATTTAGAAAGTACCGCTATGTGATGTATCGCGAAACACTGATTGACCATCGTGAGCATTTCTGGTCTTTTTTAGGAGCATTTGTTGGTATTGGCATTATTGCTTTCATACAGTCTATGCATTTGCCCTCTCTGGAAAATGTGTTTTTAATAGGTTCCTTTGGTGCCTCGAGCGTACTCGTCTATGGAGCAATACAGAGCCCTTTGGCACAACCCCGGAATCTGATAGGTGGGCATGTGATATCGGCTTTGGTCGGTGTTACTGTAGCTACAGTCGTGCCGGATATAATCTGGCTTACTGCTCCACTTGCAGTTGCCTTTTCTATTGTCTTTATGCAGATTACGCGGACCCTGCATCCTCCGGGAGGAGCTACGGCATTGATTGCGGTGTCTGGTGGTACAAAAATAGCGGCTTTAGGTTATTGGTATGTGCTTAGTCCTGTTTTTACAGGAGCATTGATCCTATTTCTGGTTGCTCTATTGTTCAATAATATTACCAAAAATAGGCATTACCCCGTTAAGAGTTCTAGGTTACGACGATCTAGGAGAGATTACCTGAAAAAGAGATTTAATAAGTAAAAAAAAACATCCGCCAATTTTGACGGATGTTTTTTTATGTAAGCTTTTCGACTAGTATTTACTTTTCGATTCGCGACGTTTGCCAGAGAAGTCACGGAATCCGCCACCGCTGTTTCCACCGCGATCACCTCTTCCGCCACCGTAACCGCCACTACTACGACGATCACCACCACGGTCTCTTCTTTCGCCACCACCGTAGCCACCGCCATTACGACGCTCGCCACCGCGCTCTCCGCCTCTTGAACGACCACCTCTATCGGAACGGCCACTATCTCCAGAAACTTCGATACGTACCTGACGTCCGTTGAAATCAACAGCTTTAAATCCTTCGAAGACTTTGTTTACTTCCTCATCTTGAACTTCAAAGAAGGTAAACACACCTTTCATATCAATCTTACCAATTGATTTTCCAGATATTTTAGCGTTGTTACAGATAAATCCTAACATGTCTCCACGAGAGAATTCGTCTACTGCTCCAAGGTTCATGAATAGACGCGTGTATCCTTTTGATCCAGCACGTGATCCGCGTTCGCCACGATCTCTACCGTCTCTACTCTCTCTACCATCACCACGGGCATCAATGTTCAAATCAGGAGCATTATTGTAATACTCTAAGAATCTATTGAACTCTAAAGATGCAAATCTTTTTACAATCTCTTCTTTTGATAAAGATTCAAAGCCTTCCATGATCTGAGGTAAGAAAGGATTGATTTGATCCTCGTTTACTTCTACGTTCTGTACTTTGTTGATGATTGTTAAAAGTTGTTTTTCTACAACTTCAGGTCCTTGAGGTACTTGTTTACGCTCAAAAGTTTTTCCGATTACTTTTTCAAGCTGACGGATTTTACTTTGCTCTTTAATGTTAATTAAAGAGATAGAGATACCTGTCTTTCCTGCACGTGCTGTACGACCTGAACGGTGCGTATAGTTTTCGATTTCATCAGGTAAAGAGAAGTTGATAACGTGTGTAATGTTGTTTACATCAATACCACGGGCAGCAACGTCAGTAGCAATTAACAACTGTAAGCTGCGGTCGCGATAACGCTTCATCACTTTGTCACGTTGTTGTTGAGATAAATCTCCGTGTAGTGAATCGGCATTGTAACCATCTTTAATCAAAGCTTCTGCAATTTCTTGCGTTTCAATCTTGGTACGACAGAAGACGATACCGAAGATGTCTGGGTTAGAGTCTACAATACGTTTGAAAGCAGCGTATTTATCTCTAGCTTTGATCAAATAGTATTGGTGATCAATGTTTGCATTACCTGTGTTTTTGGTTCCTACAGTCATTTCTACAGGATCTGTCATGTAGTTTTTCGCTATACGACGTACTTCTGTAGGCATGGTTGCAGAGAATAACCATGTTTTTTTGTCATCTGGTGTCTCCGACAAAATGTTGTTAATGTCTTCTTTGAAGCCCATGTTCAACATCTCATCAGCTTCATCCAATACAACATATTTAACTTGTGAAAAATCAATCGCATTTCTGCCAATGATATCCAACATACGACCTGGAGTCGCTACTACAATTTGCACACCACGTCTGATTTGACGCAATTGATCAGAGATGTTAGCACCTCCATATACAGCTACAACATGTACATTGTCGATGTACTTCGCAAATTTTTCTAAATCCTTTGAGATTTGTAAACAGAGCTCACGCGTTGGACAAAGTACTAAAGCTTGAGGCTGTTTTTGAGAAAAGTCTAATTGCTCTAATAATGGTAGACCAAATGCCGCTGTCTTACCTGTGCCGGTTTGGGCTAATCCGACAAAATCGTCGTTGCCAGTCAATAAAACAGGAATGGCTTTTTCCTGAATTTCAGATGGTTTTTCGAAACCTAATTCTGAGATGGCATTAACAACTTCCTCACGGATTCCCAGTTCTAAAAATGGGTTCATGAAATAAATTATACAATAGGCACTATTGCCTAAGGCGCTGCAAAGGTACAACTAATATTTTATAATTCCTATAGTGTAAGCGATTGATTTTGAATGGGCTGAAGTTTTTTTTTGTTAGAAACTCCTACTTGGGGGCTATTTGAAGAAAAAGTACATTCCTTAGTTGGATATAGCAATTTTTTTTTTAGGTTTGGATTACGTTAACTAATCTAACTAAATTATGTGGTATAAAAAATCTATAGCCAAGCTTGTGTCTGAGGCCGAGCAAAGTGGAGAGGGGACCTTAAAACGCACCCTGTCTAGTTCAGGCCTGATTGCTTTGGGGGTAGGTGCGATTATCGGAGCCGGACTATTTTCATTGACGGGTATTGCAGCGGCAGAGAATGCAGGCCCGGCAGTTATGCTTTCTTTTATTATTGCGGCGGTGGGCTGTGCATTTGCAGGACTTTGTTATGCGGAATTTGCCTCCATGATACCGGTGGCAGGTAGTGCGTATACCTATTCTTATGCGACAATGGGTGAGTTTATGGCTTGGATTATTGGTTGGGATCTCGTGTTGGAGTATGCGCTGGCGGGAGCAACCGTAGCGGCGAGCTGGTCACAGTATTTTAATGAGCTGCTCAAGGTGTTTGGAACATCGCTGCCCAATGAGCTGCTGTACTCGCCTTGGGTAGAGCATCATCTCGCTGACGGTACCGTTTTCTCTGGAGGTATAGTCAATCTTCCTGCGATCATTATCGTTTGTCTTTTATCGTTGCTCCTGATTCGTGGTACGCAGGAGTCTTCTTTTGTAAATAATGTATTGGTTGTTCTAAAGGTAGCGGTGGTTGTTCTCTTTATCGCTTTAGGATGGCAATTTATCAACCCTGCAAACCATACCCCTTTCATTCCTGTGAATGAAGGTGAGGAGTTGTTACGGGAAGGTAAGATAGGGATGTTTGATTTCTTTAAAGAGGGATATTTCGGTCATTTCGGAATATCAGGCGTGTTACGTGCAGCAGGCGTGCTTTTCTTTGCATTTGTGGGTTTTGATGCTGTTAGTACAGC
>JAITLW010000327.1 GCA_031277715.1 Sphingobacterium sp.
CAATGCTACTTTACCATTTAAGATACTTAACGAGGAGACTATATTTCATGCCGTTAGTCTTGGATTGGCTTCTTTGAATCCATCCCGAGCAATTATTGATAATGGATTGTATAGTAGCTATCAAGTTAATGATTATAGAAAGAAGCTGTTCTTCAATAAGCGAACCGATGATAGCTATTCTTTCAAAGGTAGTTATACGGGCTTTAATGTGCAGAACACCTTTGTTGGCCTGACTGTGCCTGAACTCTATCTCACACTTGCCGAATGCTATGCAAGACTAGGGAAGTTAACGGAATCACAAGAGGCATTAAATAAACTATTGACGAAGCGATATAAGTCAAATTTTGTATTACCATCATTTGGAAGCAAGGAAGTTTTATTAGATTATGTTCTTTTAGAACGACGTAAAGAGATGTTATTAAGAGGAGTGCGGTGGTCCGATTTACGAAGATTGAATCAGGAACCAAGATACGCTAGGGTATTAGAGAGATTGGAAGTGGTCGGAAGCGATACGGTCAAACATGTGTTGAGTATTGGTGATAAACGATATACTTACCTTATACCTAGGGAGGTGATTGAATTTACAGAGATTCCCCAAAATCCAAGATAAGCGAAAATGCGGGCCTAGCCCGCATTTTTACTACTCGCTTCGGAATTCTTTAACTGCTTGGTTCTGAATGCCAGAAGCTAATGCTTCTGATATTAAAATTTTAACCGTTTTACCTCCCGTGCCTGGTACCACATGGTTCAAGTCTGGGATACTTGAATTACTGGGGTCTGCCGGCGCAGTAAGCATACATACTGTTTCGCGAATGTCATCGCAAGACTCGGTAGCAAATTTTGAATATTGTGAAGAATCCTGCGGATTGTTATTTACAGGATTTAAAGCTCCGTTAAAATGCCAATCCTGATCGGCAAGCTCTACCTTTGCGGTCGTGTTCTCTTCCGAAACTTGATGTGCACGAACCGAAAGGTAGGTGCCTGATGCAATCGCTAAGGCTCCCAAAGCCATTGCATAATTTTTGATGTTTTTAAGCATAATGCTAAAATTTAGTTTTTTATAGTTTCTTTCTTTTTATTACCCTCAGAAAGATCAAAGGGAGAATGTTATCCAGACCGACCTGCCTTTTGGTTCGATGCCCTAAGCCGTATCTATTAGATAGTCGTAAAGGTCTTTTGGCCGACACGCCCTGCACACAGTGACCTAGTCACCGGGATTCGTTGTGTTTAAGATAGCCTATAGTCTATGGCTTATAGTTTTTATGTTGTTTTAGTTTTGTTATCAAATTATGCTAGTTATATATTCAATATCCGCTATGGTAGGAGGATAGCCTAGCGGTAACCTTTCGTTTGTACTGATGTAGGCTATGACTTCGTCCGGTGGTTGCCCACGGGTTATGCTGGCTATAGATTTGTTCAGTTCTTGCCACAGCTTCTGCTGACTGTTTTTTCCGTTATTTCGATTCATGGTATGCGCTATTTGCCAACGCAACCATCGACATTCCAGTTCTTCGTTACGATACCGCCAGTCATAATCGAGCTGTCCGAAGGTTTTTAGTATGGCTGCATATAATGCGCTGAGATCAAGATGGCATAACAGCTCATTCCGTGCTGGGCTAATTAGGGGGACGTTGGGCATGGTAGCATCTATCACACCCAGCGTTTTACCAAGGGCGTAGCTTTGCTCCCCAATATCAAACTCATCAATGATATAATAGTATGCCGGGTCACTGCTTTTAAAGACCAAGCCTTGTTTTGTTAGTTGTATCAGTGCAAATTCAATCAGATATGTAATTTCACCCTCACTGCTGTTATAAATATTGGGTTGTAAGAGGATGTCTACCATTTTTGTAGATTCTTGGAGGTACCGTCTCGGACAGTACCCAAATCGTTGTTCAAAGGCTTGACCTACTATTTCGTAGGTTCTGTACAGTGCCTCGCGCTCGTGTTCAATCCGTTCGAATGGAAAGTGGTAGGGGCTGTTGTTCCACCCCTCGGGTGCGAGTTCGTGAATCAGTTCGTCGATCCTCTGATAGAGGAGTTCCAGCACCTGATACAGGATTTCGTTATCTAGATATGTTGCTTTATGTCTCATTGTTACCGAGTTATCGGGTTATCAAGCATGCCTACTTTTAGGCCATCAACACCCGATTGTTTGTATATTCCAAAGGTAGAGCGAATAGTGATGCAGACACGTGTCCTAATCCGACTACTTGTGTGTTATAATCCGACTTTTGTGTTGATTTATAGGTGTTTATTGAATTATGTGGTTTTTGTTTGGTAATTTAACACAACAAATCAAGCCTTGAGATATGAGTTATCAGGTCAATACATGGGTATGGGTATTGCTTTCTGCGAATCGGAAGCTTGCATTGATATTGGCTGTACGTGAACATACTGTTGTGGTTCGGCACTACGAAGTGATAGGGCATCGATTGTCGTCCAATAGGGAGGTTTTCAGCAAGCGTGTGGTAGTGCCCGCCAATCTGGAATGGGAGCAACTGGAAAAACTGCCTTGCGGTAAGCGCCCCCTCGCCCTCAATAGAGCCAAGATGATCGTAGCCACCAATATGATCTTTACAGATAATGCCAGGCGGCTGGAGCGCAGGGTATATTACTGCCGTAGGTGCCGTGCCTTCCATACCACAGCACAGTTTAGACTGCCTATAGCATTTATAAAGACACTGGCCAAAAATCCCTATGAGAGTGAAGGCTATGAAAATTACCTGAAGATAAGTCATCGCAAACGGGTATGGCACTGGTGGTATCATACACTGGGGGTGAGGATCCCCTTTGGCCTGTTCGAAAGAATCATTGCCGACTATGGGCCTGCCCCGGATAAGGCTATAATCCGTATTAAGCTAGACCCCCTGGCTTTTATGCATTTTATGATGCTATTTCTATATAATGACCGTTCCAAACGTATCGGTACCGATGCTGATACTTAAAATCTACGGTACACAACGGCTCTTTTTGTGAATTTTAAAAAACTTTAAATTTTTATTGCCCTAAAAGAACTTGAGTTCGTCATAAAGGAAAGTACTAATTATTAACCATTTTATGATGAATACAATAATGAGAAAAAAAATTGTAGCGCTATTCATTTCGATCTTTTCTCTTTCCATGGTTTTTGGGCAAGATGCGGCGTTGTCTGCAGAGATAAAGTTGTTAAATGAACGACTATCAAGTTTGTCTTATTCGTTTGATCAGTTGTCAAAACGAATCGAAGATAACGGTTGGTATAACAAATTAAATGGGGTAGCCTATGTCGATAAGGTGCGCATCACCGGACCGGCAGCAGTTTCTAAAAGTAAAACAGCAAAAGGTGCCGGAAATCCACTGATCTTCTGGTCTTATGTATTCATCCCCAAAGAGTTTAATTCTGCCAAGACCTATCCGTTGATTGTCTTGGTCCATGGTGGCGTACATGGCAATTTTGGACTGAACAATGATCATATTGTAAAGGAGTTTTTGGCGCAGGGGTATATCGTAGCAGCTCCAGAATATAGAGGGAGTACGGGGTATGGAAAGAAGTTTCAGCAGCATATAGATTATGGTGGTCTAGAGATAGACGATACTAAAGCCTGTAGGGATTATATGGTCGAAAACTACAGCTTTATTGATAAAAATAGGATCGGTGTAGTAGGGTGGAGTCATGGTGGATTTCATGCATTGCACAATATATTCAATTACCCGGAAAGCTATACAGTAGCCTATGCTGGCGTACCGGTCAGTGATCTGATTATGCGATTAGGGTATCAGGACAATAGCTATAGAAGATTGTTCTCGGCCGACTACCATATTGGCAAAGAAGTCGCCCAGGATGTGAAAGAATACCGTCGTAGATCCCCGGCATTCCAGGCCCATAAGCTACAGACTCCTTTACTGATACATGCCAATACCAATGATGACGATGTACTTATAGAAGAGGTCGAGCATTTGATAGCCGCGCTGAAAGCCAACAATAAGAAATTTGAGTATGAGATATATGATGCGGTACCGGGCGGGCATCATTTCGATCGTATAGACAGTTATAAAGCAAAAGAAGTGCGTTTAAAGGTCTATAAATACCTACAGAAGTACTTAAAGCCCAATAAGCCTTTTGCCTCGCTTTCGGAATTGATGACTGCTAGTTATCTGCCGTAGGAAATCAATAACGTTTATTTATATTTGGAAGCATACCTGAATTATGAATATAAAATCCTTGGTTGAAAAGCTGAAAAAAGGAGATCATCAGTCTTATATGAAGATTTATGACTGCTATTTTAAGCCTATACATCAGTTTATCTTACGTTACGTCCATGCGGAGTCTGTGGCAGAAGATCTTACACAGGATGTTTTTGTCAAAGTATGGGAGAAGCGGGACTATTTGGACAGAGTAGATAATTTCAACGCTTATATCTATCGTATAGCAAAAAATCATACCCTGGATTATTTAAAAAAGGTATCTCGTCTGGAATTTATGCCCGATGAGATACTGAAGGAGTTCAGGTTCTGTAGTGATGAGGTAGAGCTATTTGTGACCAATCAGGAATACTTCCATTTTTTAGATGCGTATATGGCAAATCTGCCGGCCAAATCACAGCAGATTTTTATGCTGTGCAGAGAGTTTGATAAGAGTTATGACGAAGTAGCAGCTGAACTATCCATATCAAAAAGCACGGTCAAACATCATATGGTGGCCACTATGCGCAAGCTATCGAAAGAAATCAAGCAGAAATTTAAAATCGATCGATTCAATTCGTCACATATTATACATTTTTTTAAAATGTTTTTACCCTTCTAATTGGCATTATCGTCTTATTTATAAATGAAGATAGAAGACACATATTACAGAAAGTTAGTAGATGGATATCTCAATAGAACGCTGACCAAAAGAGAATTGACCATATTCTTTGATCTTTTGTCTAAGGGGGAGTTAGATTTCTATCTCGAAGAAGATATGATCAGTAATTTCCCGGAAGAGCCTAAGCTGAAAAGACACGTAGCGCTATCGCGGAAGACGTGGTTTGCGGCGGTGGCTGTCCTCATCCTGTTGATCGGATTGTCTGGTCCATTGTGGATTTCCAAAGAAAGCATAGAAGAAATCTATGTCATGCCAAAAAGTTCGATTAAAGCTGGGGGCAACCACGCTGTTCTGACGCTTTCGGATGGGCGCGAGGTTGTTTTGGGAGAAGACGGTAATGAAGACGTGATACAG
>JAITLW010000088.1 GCA_031277715.1 Sphingobacterium sp.
GATTAAGCTCTTTCTCGTTTTTCTCAAAATCTTCGAATGCAGTAACTGGGTTGCTATAGAAATGACTATACTTATTATAAGCATGCGTATAGCTGTGATTATAACAAGCGACCAAAGGATTTTTCTCGTAGTTCGCCAAATCACGCTTACGCCCCTTGATCACGCTGGCATGACGGCCGACCAAGAAAACATTGACTTTAATATTCTTCGCTTTTGCCAGCGAGTCTATCGCAGCACTTCCTACCAAAGGACCATCGTCAAATGTCAAAAAGACGTGTTTAGGTTTTTTATCAAATTCACGGCGAAGAGAGTCTTTCAACATCTTCTTCTGTGTCTTAATATCTATCGGTTTTAGGGTATCAACGACAAAGTGTATTTGGTTCTTCTGTAAGGAATCCCACTTATCAAGCAACAACGGCTTTCTGACCTGTACAACTTCTTCTTGTTCGATTCCTTCAATCGAATCCCGATTCACGTGCCCAAAAGCTGCCGAAGACAAATTTTGACAAGAACTCATCCACACTCCTAGGAGAGTAGCTCCAACTAGAAAAGCTAACCCTCTACCTTTCTTCATCATGTATTATTACAATTAACGATTACCCTAAATATTCCACAAAATTAGAACAAATATCTTAATTCAAAGTATATTTTTTTGTGTTTTCTAAAAGAGTTGAAACAAATTATATACCAAAATTCAAGGTAAACTAAAAAGCCCCTAAACCATCAGGCTTAGGGGCTTCCAAACAAACTTAAACTACAACTAATAGAATACTAATCATCCCAATTTCTTCGTCCGTGATGCTTAGACTCCTTATGCTGTTTATGGGATTTTTTGCTATACCGATCTTCATGTCTTCCATGCCTTCCCCGGTCTCCATCACGCAATATCACCTGTGTATGATTGTGCGCATAATGCCCATAATGCCGACGGTGGTTGTTATGGTGACGCCAGGGCGAAGGATCGTTGAGCACCACCTTATAAGTGCGATAGACATCAAAATGTTTGTAGCGTCCGGGCAACTTCGATTTAGTAACCCACTTATTACCTTGATAATACGTGTATTTCCGACTCGTCACATCGTAATACACATCAATTTCCGGCATATAGTAATACCGTACATAATCATAACCTACAGGCCCCCAGAGCGGTTGACTGCCGATATTAATATTGACACTGACCTGTGCCTGGCTGGGTTGAGAAAACCCGAATCCAATAAATAATAGCGATAGGTAAAAACATCTTTTCATAACAATCCTCCTTATTCTTCTTTTTCCTTAGTTATATGTTAGGACATACAACTAAGGAAAAAGATTAACAGAGAAATTGTTAAAAGATGTAAAATTAATGTTATTTAAAAAGCAAAGCCAACCTGTAGACCGATATGATACAGATTACGTTTCACTTTATCACTGGCCCACCTGCTACCTGCATCACTGGTACGGACGATCGAGGTAGGCTGAAACTCAAAATAAGGACCCGCAGAGATATTCATACCGTTACGAAAACGGACATTAGCCCCTGCTTGTGCATTCGCAATAAAACCCGATTTGATTTTGGAGGTATAGTTATCCCTTCCGCCAGAATTAATGTCGTACAATTCGATATCGCTATCATTAAGAGCAAAAGAATACCCTGTTGAAACAGATAAAAAAGGACTTACCTTTTTATCAATAAAGCGGGCATTGAAATTAACAAAAACCGGAATCGCAAAATAGTTAGAAATGGTATTAGATGAATAGCCTAATACATTTGTATTTACAGAACGATCACTAGAGGTCTCGTCCAAAGAAACCAAATGACGTATCCCAATACCTGGACCAACTGAAATAAACTGGTTTAACTTGAAGCTAGCGACATAATCAAACTTTAAACTCAAGTAGTCGTCTTCAATCGCATCGCTCCAGCTATCGTAGTTACGGTTTTCAGAGCTTCCGATGACATAGTTCATCCCAAAACTAAATTTGTGATCCAGCTTTTTTTTTTTTTTTTCAGCAAAACACACAAGCGTGCCTAACAAAGTAAAAAATAATCTCATAGTAAGTAATAATTTGCACCGCAAAAATAAGCAAAGAAAGGAAATTACAATACACTTTTTGTTGCACTAAATTTTCTATCTTTGTGCAAATTTTAAATATTTCAGCAAGACTCATGGCTTTACAATGTGGTATAGTAGGCCTACCGAACGTAGGTAAATCAACATTATTCAATTGTTTGTCCAATGCAAAGGCACAAGCAGCGAACTTCCCTTTTTGTACAATAGAACCCAACGTAGGTGTTATTACCGTTCCTGACGAGCGCCTCACTAAATTGGCCGAACTTGTTAATCCACAAAGGATCGTTCCGAACACTATTGAAATTGTCGACATTGCCGGATTAGTGAAAGGAGCTTCTAAAGGAGAGGGATTGGGAAACCAGTTCTTGGGTAATATCCGTACAACAAACGCGATTATCCACGTATTGCGTTGTTTTGATGATGGCAACGTCATCCACGTAGATGGCTCAGTAGACCCTATCCGCGACAAAGAAATCATCGACACCGAATTGCAATTAAAAGACCTTGATACCGTTGTAAAACGTATTCAGAAAGTCGAAAAAATGGCTAAAACAGGAGGCGATAAAGACGCTAAAAAGACTTTTGAGATCCTTTCTGTTATAAAAGAACACTTAGAATCAGGCAAATCAGCACGTACCGCACCTATCAGCGAAGAGGATTTTGAATATATCGAAGACCTTACTTTATTGACTGTAAAACCGGTACTCTATGTATGTAACGTAGACGAGGGTTCTGTCAATACAGGCAATGCCTATGTGGATCGTGTGAAAGAAGTCGTTAAAGATGAAAATGCAGAGGTTTTAGTCATATCTGCTCAAATCGAATCTGAGATTGCACAATTGGAAAGCTACGAAGAGCGCCAACTGTTCTTGGACGACCTAGGTCTTGAAGAGTCTGGTGTCAATAAGCTTATCCGCGCTGCTTATTCCTTATTGAATCTTGCCACTTACTTTACTGCCGGAGTACAAGAAGTAAGAGCATGGACAATAGAGAAAGGCTATACTGCCCCTCAGGCTGCAGGTGTAATCCATACGGATTTCGAAAAAGGCTTTATTCGTGCAGAGGTAACTAAATACGAAGACTTTGTACACTATGGTTCTGAAGCTGCTGTCAAAGAAGCCGGAAAACTAGCTGTAGAAGGAAAGACTTATATCGTTGCCGATGGTGATATCATGCACTTCCGTTTTAACGTATAAGCTCATCGCTATATAATAATAAAAGGGAGCACCGTAGAGGTAGCTCCCTTTTATTATTATAGACATCGCGGTTTACAGTCTT
>JAITLW010000098.1 GCA_031277715.1 Sphingobacterium sp.
AGTTTCGTCCGAAATACCATGGTCATTTTCCGCCGGAACAGGTGGTCACTTTATTCCGAAATCAGGTGGTCAATATAAGCGAAACCTCCACTTATAGGGAAAACACTTTAAAGTCCTTGCGCAGTTTTTAAAGGTTTTAGTTTTCAATCTTTGGATTAAAGAATCTATCAAATCGAAACTCAGCATGACTATCATATCAACTTACGTTGTTCAAAACTCGAGTTGCACTTTCCACAGGATACTGCTTAGATTTGGGAAAACAAAGGGGTAAAACAATATGGAGTATACATTCAAATACATAACCAATAGGATCGGGGAATATCCGAAGGATGAAATGCTGGAAATGTGTTTGAATACGTTGAATACCAAAAACGAGAAAAACTTCCCTCGCTTTTATGTGCTTACACTCATAAAATGGACTATACTATATGGTGGCAGAAAATATCCAGCCAAAAAGCTTGCACCTGAAAATTTTATGAAGATTTTCAATATGGTGGCATCGTTCAACGAAGACCATATTTCAGGGTTCATCAAGGAAAAGCAAATTGGAAAAGCATTCCAAATAATACACAACCAGCAGTTTTATTTGCAAAGACATGTTCACTTGTCGCTATTTTCGACACAATTAAAACTATTCGGATCAACCGAAGGGAAATATGATATTTCAAAGGTATTTCTATCCCACACGGGCTTGCGTATATACGATTTTGTTTATTTGGGACAGCTTTTTTGGATGACTTTTAATGCAAATAGGTTAGGTGTGGAACTATTTAGATTCAACGGATATATTGACAATGACCTTATTCAACTTATGCTGGAGGCTGTACCGGAAGCAAAACTCCGTAAATTTATAGCCTTGCTGTTGCTGCATCCTTACAATGCGGAAAACGCAATCGAAAGTCATCGGCATAGATTGAAAAATCCTGATTTCCAAACAATGGAAATGTCTTTCTTAACTTTGCATCCGTTCATGCTGCTAAGAAATCAGATAAGGCTGATTCACGCAAGCCTATTCGATTATACCATGAACTACTACATTTATGATTTCCTAAAAGCAAAAGACGATAGCTTTACTACTGAATTCGGTAAACGCCTCGAGCGTTATGTCGGTCTGGGGCTGAAAGAAATCGGCGTTGCATTCGAAACGGAGGGGCAGTTGAAGCGCAGGCTAAAAGAATCAAAGAATCAGGTCGACTATTGGCTCCCTAATGATAACATATACATTGAAGTGAAGGCCACTGAGATGCAGGCTTATCCCTCCGTCAACCCAACGGATGAGCTCATTTACAATTCCCTTAAATCGTCAATATTCAAAGCATATTTCAAGCAGATGGCCCCGGTATCTAAGGAGCTTAGTCCAGATGCGGAAAACTGGGGTATCATCGTGACATTCAAGGAATTTTTCTATGGAAATATGGCTGCACTCGCTAATACGACCAGCAATTTCAATGAAAGTAATGATCCAATAGACCATATACCACTGGCGAATGTCTTTATTATTGACCTATATACATGGGACAATTTGATCCGAATCGTAAAGTCAGGACAAGCCACGCTTCTGGAAATATTAAAACTCGCCAAGAACAATAATACCAAACCAGAAACCACTAAGTTGCTCTTCCACATGCATCTGGAAGATTATCACTCTGACTCAGATGTGGAATTGTCTTTTTTATCTTCTGAAAAAGAAAGTTTGAATATCCGAAAGGCAAGTGATTGGACAGAATAATTATGGCGTCTTAATAGGATAGACTTGCCCCTGAAGGTTGTTGGCCTTTTATCCATTCTAATGCCTATCTTAAACAAAAAAACACTAACGCAAAAAGCCTCCCTTTTTTAGCTCCCTCACCCCGCCCATCCGCATCACTTAAAGCAGAACTCAATTATTCTCGATCATTAGTGACAAAGGAAAACGTCTCTACATAAACTTCTAGGCCAGCAATGGGGATAGAAATTATGTTGGAATGGATACGGAGGACTGTCTTTGCTCCATTTTTGATATGCCAGTAAAGAGAAAGTGGTTCTAGATCTTGAAAAACCGATTGTCTTCTTGAAAAAGACACTTCGCTAAGGTGGGAGAGCGGCGATTTCGCTTTACAGACTAAAGGAGTATCCTCGATTACCCGACCAAATATTTGTAAGAGGCTACGAAATTTTGCATTCTCAGTACAAATCGATGAGTCAATCCCGACGGAATTTAAGAAGTCGGACAACTCATTTTGTAAAGAAGTAACAAATGAGAGCTTGTTTTTTAACGCAGAGTGATAGGATAGATCATAATCTTGTCGAGCTTCAGCATCGATAAGAAAGTCATTTAGCTCATTCAGAAAAACCTGTACGGTAGTATTATCTAATTGGCTATGTAATGTCCAATTGGTGCACATGCGTAAATTCCAATACTCACCTATACCTTGTTGTTCAAGGTATTTTCTGGTTTGAGCGAGCAAATAAACACATTCCGCCTCAGACTCGATCCCTTTGGTTACGAGCACTGAAATCTTCTCTATGATGCTTTCTTTCATTTTGATTCGAATGAAATATTTTGACTGCGCAAAGGTTTTGGTAAATTCTAAAATAACACGTTAGGCTTAAACAGTTCAACATATTCAAAGCTCTTGTTTTCATCGACGTCTAAACTAAGCTCAAATTCAACATCAATATTGAGGTCCCTGTAGTGGCAATAGGGTTCATCGTCATCTTCCGGCTGGTGTTTCATGAGTTCGATGACAACATTGCAAATTAATGTACCTGTAATATATAAAAGATTATCAATTGCCTCGTATTCGATATCCTGAACACTTTTCAATTCAACATCCCCAACAAAGTATAAACCTCCTACTAATGTGATTTTAGATAAATCGTCCTTGACGAAGGAACTTGCTTCTAATCCGTCTAAGTAATAGCGGATTTCGTCTTTTATTTGCTTTAGGTTTTCGTTCAGCAACTCCCACGTGAACTGAGGGTTACGTTGGGCACTTTCAAGTACTCTGATGATTTGTTTTGTGGGCTGGATGTCTAAACGATCTTGATTTTCAGTTAAAAGTGATTTTGTCGAATTGTAAACCTTTAATGCTATATCCACTTTGAGATTATTATGCAATCCTCCGTCTTTATCGCAAAAGTCTTTATGGTTGTTTGTCAATAGACAACAGTCTTCTATTTTAATATTCTTTATGTAATATATATAGGAATACCAGATTACAGAATCTTTGAATTCGTTTTTATTATTGTTAAAAAAGGGAGGCGCTTTGCTTAAACATAAGCTAAGGATCTCCGGAAATATTTTGGCATCAGTTTTTACGCTCACGATAATCTCCTCCCTAATTAAACTATCATAAAAAGCTTCAAGATGATTGACCAAATTATCCCGGGTCAGATCAGATAAATTCAGAGAGATTTCAGCTGTTTTTTTTAATTGACTGTGTGCACGCTTAATAACATTAATGTTTTCACTTACCCTTATTTTGTGTCTTTGAAGCAATTCTTGAAATACGACATCGGAAAGAAAAAGCCTGATCTTTCCAGTATGTTACAACTGCACCAGTTACAATACTTTTTACGTTAATTAATGGAAAAAATGATTTACGTCCATGAAAACAGCTTATTTATACGTCCGTGTCAGCACGGACGAACAAAAAAGAAAGGGTTATTCCCTGCCCGAACAGGAAGACCGCCTATTAAAGTATTGCGCAAATCACAATATCGAGGTCAAAGGCATTTTCCGTGAGGACTTTTCCGCAAAAAGCTTCAACCGCCCGGAATGGAAAAAACTCTTGACCACTATCAGGAAAAAGAAGGACAGAAAATCCGAAAATATCCTGTTCGTCAAATGGGATCGGTTTAGCCGTAACATCGAATATGCCTACGAGATGATCGGCATCTTAAGAAGACTAGATACTCGGGCATTGGCTATCGACCAACCAATTGACTTTGATGTTCCCGAGAGTGCGGTCATGCTTGCGGTATACCTGTCAATCCCGGAAGCAGAGAACAGCCGAAGAGCATTGAACACATCAAATGGAATGCGCGGGGCAAGACAGGCAGGCAGACATCCAAACAAAGCCCCTCTCGGTTATGCCAACCACACCATGCCTGACGGTAAAAAATCCATTGTTCCAAAACAGCCCGAGGCGGATCTGGTAATATGGGCATTTGAACAATTGGCCAAGCGATTATTCTCTATGGAAGAAGTCCGTAGAATGGTCTGTGCAAGAGGATTAAAATGTGATAGCTCCAGTTTCTGGAAACTTGTCCGAAATCCTATTTACTGTGGAATTATTACTGTTTCCCCGAGAGGGGACGACGAAATAGAATTCGTGCAAGGGCTACACAAACCCTTGATCACGGAGGAGTATTTAGAGAGGTACAGGAGGCCATAAGACGGAAGATGAGACCAAAGGGAAAAACAGAAGAACTGAAAAGTCTTTTCCCGTTAAGGGGCTATTTGATATG
>JAITLW010000104.1 GCA_031277715.1 Sphingobacterium sp.
CTTAAAAAGGATGCTGCTAAAAAAAAAGCTACAGCAACAAAAAAAGTAACGACCGGCAGTCGGGAGAATAAGGAAGTTGAAAAGCATTTAAGCAACGCCCCAAAGGCGGCCTTCCCGAATTTCATCAAACCTATGCTGGCTACTTTAGTGGATGAGCCATTTGATGATGATAGCTGGGAATTCGAAGTGAAATGGGATGGTTACCGGGCCTTAACTTTTAAGAACAGCAAGAAAACCGAACTAATGTCCCGGAATCAAAAGTCTTTCGCGGATAAGTTCTATCCGGTAATGGAGGCGATGGAAGATTGGGATGATGAGTTTGTCGTTGACGGCGAAGTTGTGGCATTAGATAAGGACGGTATTCCTAATTTTAATATTCTGCAAAATTGGAAAAGTGAAGATCAAGGCGATTTGCAGTATTATATTTTCGATTTACTCTGGTACCGAGGCAAAAATCTCATGGGTTTAACATTGAATGAACGTAAGGCTATACTAGAAGCGATTATTCCTAAAGATCATCCGGTTATCAAGCTAAGTGATAGCCTAAATGTAGCCGGCACTACGCTATTCAAGCAGGTTTCAAAAATGGGCTTGGAAGGCATTATGGCAAAGCGATCCAGCAGCACCTATATACCAGGCGACCGTTCTAAGGATTGGCTTAAAATAAAGGCGCAGAAAAGACAAGAGGTAGTTATCGGGGGATACACCAAAAATGAAGGAAGCTCTAAAGCTTTTAGTTCTTTGCTGCTTGGTGTATTCGAAGGTAAGGATTTCAAGTATGTGGGAAAAGCGGGCACGGGCTTTAAGGAAAAAGAACAAAAAGAACTACTTGAACTTTTTAAACCGCTGATCCGCAAGACCAGTGCCTTTAAAGAAAAGCCTGATGTAGAAAAACCTTCGCGATTCCGGCCGAATCCACCCAAAGCAGATGTCGTCTGGTTAAAACCTGAGATTGTCTGTGAAATCCATTTTACAGAAATTACGGAAAGTGGCGTTTTAAGGCACCCGGCCTTTATAGCCTTAAGAGATGACAAGAAGGCTACTTTGGTAAAAAAGGAGCGTGAATTATCGACAGAGGATATTGTAGAAGACGAATCTAATACTCCAAAACGAGGAAAGCGAACAGCAAAGAAAAGTGTAGCCGAGAAAGGATGACCAGTAAACGGAAAGGAAAAATATACATCGATTACTTACAAAACCGGCCGGGAGCTACATTAGCAGCACCGTATTCGGTTCGTCCAAAGCCAGGAGCTACGGTATCCATGCCGTTGCATTGGGATGAAGTCAAGAAGGGCCTAAAGCTAAAGGATTTCACGATAACAAATGCGCTGGAAAGAGTAAAGGCAGAGGGCGATATCTTCAAGCCGGTATTGGGAAAAGGTATAAATTTGAAAAGTGTGCTCAATACGATGTAGTACTGTTTTTAGAAAACTAGTAATCACTTCTCTTCCAGCTCGAAAATAGCTCCAGATTGTGGTGCAATGCGAATGATGTCGCCCATCACCGGAGGACAATAGCCTGTAGCGTAGCTGTGTCTAATAGTTTGATGTATGTTTTATGATTCTGGTATTCAAAATGCTGTTCTGTCGCCGAAAAGTTTTTAAAAAACATCCATATACAGGCATCATTACGAAAGCGTAACTCGATAGAATGCCGGTCAAGGTAGCTATAAACTTCCTTTGTGCGATTTGCG
Organism: Sphingobacterium sp.; assembly: GCA_031277715.1. Classification (GTDB taxonomy): domain Bacteria; phylum Bacteroidota; class Bacteroidia; order Sphingobacteriales; family Sphingobacteriaceae; genus Sphingobacterium. Next base: position 1,694 of record JAITLW010000104.1, read on the forward strand.
AAGCGGATAATAATCTGCTCGACCGCAGGAATGTCATTAACAAACCTAATTTCTATATTTGCGAACCAGATTTGGATAAGCATCAACAGTTATTATATGCTTAATGGTAAAAAACAAAATACTATGGATAGATTAAAACACTTGAAAACTTTTATCGGAAGAGAATTTACGGAGTCTCCCTCACCATTTATGCGTTGATTAAATCCGACAGTGCTTTTGGCAGATGAAGGCCATCTGGAATTTAAGTATACAGTAAGACCCGAATGGCTTAATCCGATGGGGTATCTGCATGGTGGAATCACTGCGGCAATAATAGATGACATTTTAGGCGCTACAATGTTTTCGTTGAATGAAGATACTTTTTATATAACTATTAATAATAATGTTGATTATTTTTCCATTGCCAAAGAAGGTGATATAATCATAGCAGAGACACAAATTGTAAAAAAAGGTAAACAGTTCGTAAATGCATGTTGTGATATATGGAATGAACAGAAAACAAGATTGATAGCTAAAGGCACATCTAATTTATTCAAGACGGCATCAAAAAGGTAGGATAAGATAAAAAAGTAAAAGTCCCTAATCGTTTAGATAGGGACTTTTTATTAGATGAACTACAATGAGTGCTTATAATGTATTAGTTTTTGTTTACTAAATCAACAATCATTTTCATTTCTTCTGTGATAAATGCTGTTGCTCCATTTGAACCAATTATTCGGAGACGGATACGTCCATTTTTGTCAATAATAATTTTAGTTGGCAGACCTGTTATACCGAAATCATCACTTGCTGTATACTTGTTTGTTTCTGGGTTTTTCTTATCAAGTAAAACTGTAAAAGAAAGATTTTTGTCACTGATGAATTTTTTGATAGTTGCTGTACGATCTTCGTTTGTACGCTCGGAGGTATTAATAAATAGAAATACGACATCAGGATCATTATCGAAATGATCGACTGCTTTTTGCATACCCGGAAATGATTGTACACAAGGACCACACCAAGTTGCCCAGAAATCCAGAATGACTGTTTTTCCACGAAGAGAAGCTAGGGATACGACATTACCTTGAAGATCTTGTAGTTGCATAGCAGGAGCAGTCTCATCAATCAGTTGTTTTGCTAGATGATGATTTAGCTGTGTTTTCATATCGAGAAAAACTTCTTCTAGACAAGCTTCATTATGGGATGAACTCATAATAGACTCTGCTATCCGTGCGGTCATATTCAAACCTAGCGGTGTATCTTTAATACGGTTGTATGCATCTTTTAAAGTGATACAATCTGCATTTTTAGCCGCTTCGTCTGCTAAAAGTCCATATAGGTAAGTAAGATCGTTGTCAGAGAAATTAGTAATAATCTCTCCCGAAAATGCCTTTTTTTCATCATAATTCTGCATTCTTGAAAACACACCCACAGCTTCATTATATGCTATAGCTCCCTTAGGAAAGCGCGTTTTAGCTATAGTTTTTGTTGAATCAGCTTTTGCTTGATTTCCCTTTATTCGATAAAAGCTCATCAGTACATTGAGATCATCTTCATTCGTACCTTGAGAAAGGATTTCTAATTCTTTGTTGACAGCTATACTATCTTTATTATTTACTAACTCTTGAATACGGGTTCGCGTGTTCTGTTCTTGTGAGAATCCGACAAGAGATGCACATAATGCTACTGCACCGATTAATATTTGTTTTATCATTTTTGCTATGTATAGTTTTAAAAATTATAAGTTGTTAGGCATTCCAGGATTTGCATCGATGACTCCCCGAGGTAGGCGTAGTGTCAATCTTAAGGGATCCAAGGTATATGATTCCAAAGCGGCTCCATTTTGACCATCGTACGTGATATGTGTATAGGTCGTATTCTCGAATAGCGGATCATTCGATAATCTTCGCATATCAAGCCATCGATGTCCATATAATGCAAATTCGCGTACGCGTTCTTCAATTACAAATTTTATCAAGTCATTTTTAGATACAGCACTTACAGTAGCATCAGCCTCGGGCATGCGCATTTTTCTAAAATTAAGGAGTGTGGTACGCGCTTCCTCTGTCCGATCTAGACGTGCTTCACATTCGGCTTGCATGAGTGTTACGTCTGGCATCGTGACTCCATGTGCTACTTGAGCACCTGTAGGCCCCTTCCTTCGCATCATTCCTGTTACCGGAAATGTTCCCGTTCCTTGATACGGAACGTTTGTGAAAGACTTTAAGCGCATATCATTTGGTTTGTACAATTCGCTTACCCAAGGAGCTAATAATATCTCATTTCCATTCAGTATCCATTGCGATATACTTATCCGAACCATTACATCCTGTATATTATTAAATCCTGATCCGACGGACCAATTGGGATTCGTGTAGGTTTGGTTAAAATCATATAGCCCCACTTCGAAACTCGTAGGCAAGTGTCCTTTTGCTGTTTTGATCCACTCCAGCGCACTTTTATAATCCGCCATATACCAGTAAATCTTCGCCAACGTAAATTCTGCCGCAGCACGGCACATACGAAGTCTATGCGGTACATTTATAGGCATATCCGGTATAGACGATTTAAGGTCTGATATCATCGATTCATAGACCTCTTTAACCGTAGCCCTTGTAAAATTATTTTGTGTGACATCAGCGATCGTGATAAGTGGTATACCCAGGTCGGTAGCCGCAGTTTCCGGATGATATGGCTTGCCGTAATAATTGACCAGCATCATGTTAAAATAAGCTCGAGAAGCGATTGCTTCTGCTTGGATACTTCGTTTATATTCCGTCGATCCTTCTTCAGAATTCATCACCTCATTGATGATTTTATTGTAGAGGTAGATGTTCTTTATCGGATCCTGCAGTTCAGAGGCACTTTGTTCCTGCTCGTAGATATCCGCTTCCCACCGAAACAAGCGCTGGAATCGTAAATTGGTCGCATTAAAGTAGGTGGATAGCGTTGTCACATCATCGCCTAGTACCAATAGCGGGATATCAAATCCAATAGATTGAGAGGTATAGAGCATATTTTCATACTCAAAGGTTTTACTGGCTATCAAGCTCCCTTTTGGAGCTACTTCCAAGAAATCTTTTCCACAGGAGGTCAAGAGCGTTATTAATAACAACATTAAGCCAATTTTATTTAAGAGAGTCATAGTTCAACGGTTAAAATGAAAGGTTAGCCCCAAAAGAAATTGTATTTTGTCCGGTACGAAGCGCGCGCGTACCACCAAAAGTTCCTAAGCCCTGAAATTCAGGATCTATACCGTATTTATTTGCTTTCCAGAGCATGATGTTGCCCAATTGACCAAATAATCGGAGATCACTGATACGTAGTGGAGCTAGCAGCTCCTTAGGTAGGTTATAACTAAGTGTCAGATCCCGGATCTTCACAAAGGAGGCATCAAGAACATTTGTATGGCCTAGCATATAATAAAAGGTACTACGACGTGAACTGTTGAGACTTGTATTACCTACGAAAGAGGGTATATCAGTCGTTAACTCGTCACCTGCCGCCTTCCAGCGATCAGCAAAATCACTATGAAAATTATTTTGGTACGCATTGACTGTCGTATATCTGTTATTCACATCTCTACGCATCACATGACCGGCATTAAATACCATGTTGATTTGTAATCTCCACCCGTCATAGCGAAAACTATTATTAAATCCACCAGACCATTTGGGTTGGGTTGTACCCGAATAGAGGATGTCTTCCGGTTTAGACACATTTGGCTTTTTGGTTGTGCTACCATCATTCAATTGGATCAAAGGATCTCCCAATTCATCAAGCCCCACGTAATTGTAAGCAAAAATAGCGTAAGCCGAGTAATCCTGTACGTTACGCTCGCTTACTTTTCGGGCACCAGTAGTAATGCTGTTTGCATTATAGGATTTGGTGACACGATTCGTATTATAAGCACCATTGAGGGTTGTCCTCCAGTTAAATTTGCCGTGCTGTATGTTGTTGGTCGTTAACGAAAGCTCTAAACCACGGTTTTTAATTTCCCCAGCATTACCCAGGATGGTAGGGGATACCGCCGCTGCAAAAGGATTAAGCAACATCAAATCAAGTAATCCATCTGTCTTTTTCCAATAAGCATCCAATGATCCTGAGATTCGATTGTAAAGCAATCCAAAATCGATTCCAAAATTCGTGTTCTTGGTGAGCTCCCAGGTCAACCTTCTGTTTGCCGGACTATTGATGGTGTAGATATTGCCATTTGGTACTGTATACCCAGAAGGTACCCTTGCCAACAAAATGTCTTGTGATGAAGCTGTACCGGGCGATGGCGAGTTACCCGTGATACCATAGGTCGCCCTCATGCGAAGTTCATTAATCCAATCAATTTCATGTGCAAAACTTTCTTTTTTAATATTCCATACGCCCCCTATACTATACACAGGCTTATTTTGAGCTGATTTATCTTTTCCAAACAGATTCGATTGATCAATCCGCCAGCTCGCATTAACGCCATATTTCTCAAATAGCATATAGGTTAGCGTAGAATAGAAGGATATTAGCCGAGCATCTAGATTTTGTACGGAATAAATATCAGGTGAGTAGAATGCTAATCCGCCTGTTGTCGGATATATTATTCCTTGGAGTGTACTAGAAGAAAGTGTTTTATAGTCCACCATCTGTACCGTATTTAGATTATCGTCATAGCCCCGGATCAGTTCATTGACATTATCCGTGCTTTGAGACTGTATCTCATTTCCTGCAAGTACAGTCAGCTGATGTTGTCTCCCGGACCAGTTCTTGTTAAATACGAACTGATTTCTTAACGTATAATCCTCTCTACTGGTATTAGCGGTACGCAACCGCCCGCCGTTACGGGGCATATGATAAGTTACAGCATTCGTAGATGGATTGAATACAGCGTAGCTTAAGACTTCCTTTCTGACATCAAAAGCCTTTTGATCCTCAAATTGCCGAGATTCATTTTTGCCTTTGGTGTAGCTATACGTACCTTCAAAACTTAATCCTTTGTAGAGGTCTACTTTTAGTCCTGTGTTTATCCTTACCGCTAGACCATTGGTGCGTGTGTAGCCGAATCCTGGTTCATCTAGCGGAACATAGCTTAGGTCGGTTTTTCCTCTGGATTCTGCTGTATTACGGAGTTGATCCGTGAGCTGACGCCAAGAGATATCTATGTTATTTCCATTGACATCCTGAAACAATTGGTATGGCGTAAACCGAGAATCAAAATTTGTCCAAGGATTACTTCTCCCCATATTATTAGTTACATCAGTTACCAAGTACAGATTGACTTTAGAACCAAATTTGAAATCCTGTCTTAGGTTTAGTTTAAATATATCACTGGCGTTATCCGGTCTATTGCCGATACCTCTATTTCTGGTATAATTTAAAGAGCCGTAAAAAGCATATTTGTCAGTAGCCCCACTAGCCGCAATGGAGTGGTTGTTAACTATATTATTTCGAAAGAATAAATCAGAAATTTGTGCGCTGTTGGAGAGTTTTGATAGACTGTCCAATCGTTGGTCGACCTGTTGTTGCGTAGCGAGTCCTCGGCTCAGATCATACAGTGCCAGTTCATGCGGAGCCACGATGGGCGTGATGCCAGCGTTTATATTTGTCCAAGGCACGATCGTTGCGTCAAAGCTTTCCCGGGCAGCCTGTATGTAGGATCTGCTGTCAAGCACAGGGAGGTAACTTAAGTCTGGCCTCTTCTGTATCCGCAAAAAGTTGCTATATTCTAATTTTAGTTTTCCACTACCTTTTTGACCTTGTTTGGTCGATATCACAATTACCCCGTTTGCAGCGCGGGTACCCCAGATAGATGCAGCGGTAGCATCTTTTAGTACGTTTACTTCGAGTACGTCATTCGGGTTGATCAAGCTGATATCCTCATACGGTACACCATCCACGACAAAAAGCGGAGATCTGCTCGTCGTCGATACGCCAAATCCACCGATGTTGATGGTACTGCCTACAGTCGAAAGACCCCTAACTTGAAAAGGGTCAGCTCCCGGTGCGTTGTTGACCGTGAGCCCGGGGATTAGACCATCTAGTCGCTGTATTACGTTCATCGTACCTACTCGGTCGTTATAGATATCCATGTCAGGTTTTGAAATGGACCCCGCAATCCGTTCTCTCGCAATACTTTGATACCCCGTATTGACAGACACGTATACCTCATCCACGTTGTTTAGGTCGGGAAAAAGACGTACAGTTACGGCTGCATTCGACATTATTTGCTTGTTGATAGGTATCTGTTGGGAGCGATAGCCGATATATGAAATGAGTAAGACATCTTCCTCACCAACGTCTATCCGAAAGCTTCCATCTTGGTCAGATTTAGTAGATTTGTTCACATTTCGGACCAGGATGCTGGCTCCAGGCAGCGGCTTGCCAAGAGAGTCTACAATACTACCCGTTATTTTTATGGAATCCCGTGTCGATATCTTTTTGATCTCCTCGCTCTTTTGCGGTACATTTTTCTCCGAAAGAAAGATCGTTTTGTTTCCGATGCGGTACGTAAACGGCTGATCTTTTACGACTAAGGATAAAAACTGATCGAGTTGCATGCTTTTGGCATCGATGCTTACCGGTTTAGCCTGTTCTAATAAATCTAAATTGCCGAAAACGGAATAATTTGTTTGTTTTTTGACCGCTGCAAATACATCTTTCATTGCTAGCTTTTTCGCCGAAAGCGTAATTTTTTGTCCCATAACCGGAAATAAGGAGATCACTAAAAGTAGCGTTCCAATCCACTTTAAGGCATCTGATGTCCAGCCATTGAACTTTTTGCATCGAGATTTTTGCTCCCGTACATTAATTATTTTTTGCATATTTTTGTACTAATTAGGTTAATTAAAATGTTGCACATTTTTGTCGACCAATTTTCACCGGGAATGTTGCTGCATTTCCGGTTTTTTTTATATTGCCGACGCGTAATTGTTAGTCGAATTTGTTCTTTTGTATGGTGTTAATTACTTAATATCGTTAACCTCCTTTCCTTTAATTTGAAGCGAATACCCGATTCTTTCAAGGCATTCAATATATCAGAGAGACTTTCTTCGCGGCTTATTTCACCAAATAATCGCGTCTGTGGTATTTTTCCGGCATAGTTCACCTCGATATCATACCAGCGTTCGAGCTGTTTCATGATTTCTTCTATACCAGATCCATCAAAATTGAATACTCCGTTTTTCCAAGCCAGCACCTGATCCATATTTACTTGATGCAATATGGCTATTTCTCCATGGGATTTGTCAGGGTCAATGCGAGCCTGCATACTGGGTTTCAGTACGGCTAGCTTACCCTTATGTTGCACGCGTACACTACCTTCTATTAATGTCGTGTTGATTGTTTTTTCATTGGCATAGTTGCTTATATTGAAATGTGTGCCTAGCACTTCCACTGTCGTGTTATCTGCAGTTTTTACAATAAACGGCTTTTGTTTGTTCGGACTCACTTCAAAATAGGCTTCTCCTTTTAATTGTACCATACGGCTGTCATCATCAAATACCGTAGGATATTGCAGACTGGAGGACGCATTTAGCCATACTTTAGTTCCATCCGATAATACGATTTGATACGTGCCGCCACGAGAAGTCTGCAATAACAATTGTTGGGCCGGTTCCACCGTTTCACCGCTCACGGATGATCCGTCTGTATATGCGATTCCATCCTTGTTGACTACGATCCCACTTTTAGATTCATTGAGGTCTATACGGCTGCCATCTGCCAGTACGATGTAGGCTTCACTCTGTGCTGGTTTTATATCGGTTACCTCGCTTTGTTCGGTCTTGTTTTGTTCGGTGTATATCCATGTGCCTAATCCACCACCTACCACCAGAAGAATTGCCGCTACATAAGGCAACCAGTAACCAATTTTCCTTATAGGTCTATTTTCTTTTGCTGCGGTCAGTGTAGGCGATTGACTTTGGATATGCTTTAGCGTGCGACAGATATCGACCGGGATGCTGTGAAAACTTTCAAGATCTTCTCGCAATTGGTTGTTATCATCGATTTTTCGGAGTATATTTTTATTAGCCTCCGAACTATTTGCCCATTTTTCTAACTTTAGTCTACCCTGTTCATCCAGCTCATCGTTTAAATATTGCTGCAAAACCCTAATAATTTCATTTCTATCTAGCTCCATCTTGATTCGTATTGATAGTCAATTGGTGTCGTCTTAATAGTAAAACGAGAAGTGTTTGGTAAATCTTTGGAAAAAAAATAAAAAAAGTAATCTAATGGAAACTAGCGAAAAGTAGAAGGTAGAAAAAAGGATTGGTCTTTTTGAATAGTGCCCTTATTGCTTTCGTCGCCTCGTGCTTATGGATAAAAACCGCATTTGCCGATATGGATAGCCGTTCCATGATTTCATCGGTCGTAAGTCCATCAAAATAACTGAGCAAGAATACTTGTTTTTGTTTTTCGGGTAATTTGCAGACCTCCTCATAGATAGCGTTGAGGAGCTCTGTATAAATAAGATGTGATTCAATGGTCTCGGGTGCCAAAATAAGAAGCTCGTCATTTATACTTTTATCTGAAGGACGGTTCTTAGGAGATTTTAAGTAGTCCAGACAGGCATGTCGTACGACAACATAGAGGTAAGACTTCAGTTCAGATGCGCTATTTAGTTTTTCCCGTTGATTCCATGTTTTTAGAAAGCTATCATCAACGATTTCTTCTGCGACTTCTAGGTTATTCAATATACTTTTAGCAAAAAAAAGCATCTCACGTTGGTGTTTCTTGATAAAGTATTCCAATCCTACAGCATCTCCGCTTTGAAAGCGAAGAAGCATATCATTGTCTTTAGGATTAGCATTTATGCGCATGGATACTTTTGAGTAATTGCGCTAAATAATGAAATCTTTACCAAAATAGCAAGCAGATTGAAGAGGAGACGAGCGAATGACGACTAATATTCCAATGTTCCAGAAGGAAATCTAATCATACCGAATAAAATTTATCACTATCGGCCTAGCTATTCTAGACGGAAGATCTGTAAAATGCGATATCTACACGATGAAAAGTATTTCGTTTTTTATCTATTTATAGATCTTTTTAAGGTTGATTATATTAGTTTGGATAATTATTAATATAATTGTCTGGACTAACCCTTTAGCGCATAATAATTCCAATGACGGAGATGGATATTGATAAAGAAAAAGAACTGATGGATCGCATTGCTGCCGATGACCATCAAGCTTTTACTCAGATCTATGAGCATTATTGGAAGTCTATGTTGCTTATTGCTTGGGGACATACCAAAGATAAGACGCTGGCAGAAGATGTCGTCCACGAAGTATTTATGCGGTTATGGACAAATAGAAATAACAGACAGATTCAAAATATCAAAGCTTTTTTACAGACAGCGATTAAGTACTCCCTATTTGCCCATTACCGCAAAGAA
>JAITLW010000105.1 GCA_031277715.1 Sphingobacterium sp.
TGCTACGGTTAAACATGAGCATAAAGTTTATACAAGCCAAGGGAGCACTGCAAAGACACTTACCTTGAATAGCAATAGACTCACGTTCAAGATACCGCCAAAAGTATTGGCCGAAAATCCGCAGATGGAGGATAATGACTAAATAGTTTATAAGTTTTAGCAGAAAAAAATCATGATAAAAAAATTTTCATCGGTTGTGTTGGCCCTATGCTTAACATTAACCGTATTCGCGCAACAACAAAAAGAAAATACACCAATAGCCGACAAGGCCAAATTAGAGAGAGAGGCATTAATGAATAAACTTTACGCCGAAACAGATGGCGATAAAGCTAGGTTAATCGCTTTTGAAATAGTAAAAAAAATAGATACCGATCCGGCATGGTCGAGCGAAAAGAACAGAAGGGACATGTTTCGTATACACCCGCTGTATGCCTACCTAAACGCAGAAGATTTCGATGGGTTTAAAAAATTACTTAATGAGTTGGGTGAAGTCACTGGAACCGAGCGCATACATTTTGCGACTGCGGGATATGCTCGGAGGGCAGTAGCCAAAGGGATAGACCTGGATTTTGCTGGACAAATTATGGAAAAGGAAAGAAATTGGGCGCGCGAGAAGATGGAGAGGGCAAAACGGGTTGCAGATAGCACAACTTCCATTTTGGCAGGGAGAGAGTATGGTTATGCATTATTTACCAGTGACCAAGCACAGCTAGCTTACAAGCTGGGAGAAAAGCAACGCGCATTGGAATTATCGACAGAAGCGATGCGCTATAATGTCAAGCGCAAAGATGCGGATCTGATTGATTTTCATGTCAAGTTAGCTGCCGAGCTTTATCCATCCGATAAGCTGAAGAAAGAGTTGGAGCAACTCATAGAAAGCCGTATGTCCACGGCCAATGTTGTTGACCGTTTAAAGGCTATTTTTGAAGAAGAGAATAAAAGTAATCAGGGATTCGACCAGTATTTAGCTTCACTTAATAAATCACAGGTTGCAGAAAAAATAGAAGAACTGAAAACGAAAATGCTTCACGAAGATGCCCCTCTTTTCAGTCTGAAGGACTTGGATGGTAATACGGTCACTCTTGATGCACTTAGAGGTAAGGTCGTCATTTTGGATTTTTGGGCAACTTGGTGCGGACCGTGCAAAGCTTCCTTTCCAGCAATGCAGTCGATGGTCAACAAGTATAAGGATGACCAAAATGTGCATTTCCTTTTTATCGATACCTATGAGCGTGGCGATAGTAAAGAAAAAAATGCAAGGGATTATATTAAGAGTAAGAACTTTACCTTTCAGGTCCTTATGGACAATACTGATGAGGTGGTGAAAAGTTATGGCGCAAAGAGTATCCCCGCCAAATTTGTTATCGATAAGAATGGACGTTTGAGATTCAGGGCAGCGGGATTTTCCAGCGACTCCGATTTAATGGCAGAGATAGAAGCGATGATACATCTAGCGGAGCAGGAATAAGTCCATGGAATAGCGTAGTCTTATATTGCGTATTAGACTACGTTATTCTGTCCCTAAATGTCCATGTTAAAATACACTCTTCTCTCTAATTCTAGGGGATGGCTTTGGATTACCCACATAAATGTTTAATATTGCTTTAAATATCTTCAAAGTCCTTTATGTCCCAAATGCTTGATAACGACGAATCTGATGTGTTAAAAGACCTGCGTAAAGGTAAACACACCGCATTTGCGCGTATCTATGATAGTTATTGGAAAAAGATGCTCTTAATAGCCTGGAATCACACCCGGGATGAAAGCCTTGCTGAAGACATTGTCCACGAAGTCTTTCTGAAATTATGGGACAACCGCGAGAACTATTTTATTACCCATATAGAAGGGTTTCTTACTACCGCTATAAAATATGCCGTTTTTAATTATCATCGCAAGGAAAAAAACAGACTTATTCTAGCAGAAACACAATATGAGGTGGAGCAGATCCAAGATGGAGAAAAGGAATTGGACCGGTTGTTTCTTGAAGAATATATACGCGATGTCGTAGAGCAAATGCCTGACAAATGCAAGATCGTTTTCAAATACAGCCGTGAGGATGGTCTCAAAAATTCAGAAATAGCAGCCTTGTTAAATATTTCTGAGAAGGGAGTTGAAGCCAACCTGACCCGCGCGATTAAAATTCTTAAAACCCGAATGAATAAAGATGGATTATATGTACTGGTCTCATCTTACCTCCTCGATAGCATACTTTAACATTTATTTTACTTTTTTTTAATATGGATATAGGGGTAATGCTTTTCCATTACTTTACCTATTATATACCCCTAGTTTATGAACATAGATAGGATTACGTATTTAGTGAACAGACTGCACACCGGAACCATATCGGATGTGGAGAATAATGAACTTTTAACTTGGTACAGAAGTGTGGCCTATCAAGATGCCGAATATCCTACTGAAGAATTGAAGGTTAAAGGACGGATGTTGTATCGTCTGCTGAAAGATACAGGTTTTGTACGTCAGCTTGAGACAAGGAGACGTAGATTGAAAAGTATTTGGTACAGTGCTGCGGCCTGTCTACTTTTTTCTCTTTTTGTGCTCACACTCTATATCTATTCAGCTAATGACCAAGACAATGGGCAACTTCTAGTAGAAGAAAGCAAAGTCGATTATCTTCCTGGTGGCAATAAAGCCCAATTGATTTTAGAAGATGGATCTAAGATCAATTTAGATCGGGATAAATCATCACTAATCATTGGAGATGGTATTACATATACTGATGGATCGTCTTTAGCTTCAAAAATTCCCGAAAATAAACCCTCAGGACGACTACAGTTAGTTACCCCGCG
>JAITLW010000148.1 GCA_031277715.1 Sphingobacterium sp.
ACAAGTATGTACAATCTTAATCTGGATGTTGTAGGTATATTACCTGTACTCATGAAAAATAATGGTAAGGTAGACGAGTATATTTTAGATAGTGCCAAAACATCATTTGGTGAAGAAAATCTTTTTGAGACTTATATACCACAAATGGAAAGAATTAAACGATTTGCAGTTAATGGTATTACAGATCAAGATAGGCATGATAGAAAAGTATTGAATGTTTATGAAGAAGTTGCTTCTGAGTTACTAAAAAGACTTGAACAATTTAACAATCAATAGAGAGGGAAATAAGATGGCTGAAAAAAAAATCGGATTACTCAATAAACAAAATACTTTGGAAAGAAAAGAAGGAAATATTGTTCCTAAAAGATCATTTAATGATAGTTCTACCGATAGAATAGCAAAAAAGAAAAATGAATTCAAAAATCAAAAAGGAAGTATAAAAGTACCTATGTCAACAAAAAGTGAATTGGCAGCACTTAAAGATATTACTAAAACTAAAACAGATTACGAAATAATTCAAATGTTAATCGACTCCTATATCCCCAGTTTAGATACTGCTAAGCAAAAGAGATTCAGATTGCTCATAGAAGAATAAAATATAGAATTAGGGAAATATAGAAATTTCTATATTTCCCTAATTCTATATTAAAGGATAAAAAGTATATGATACTTTCCTTACAGATATTTTCTGCACGTATGTTCCAGTAACCCCTTATCCCAATATAACAATATCGTAGTATTGTTGTATTACAATATCGTAATATTTCAGTATTGTATTATTATGAAATTCCTGGATAATAAAATTTCTATATTTTACAACGATTTAGTAAGAGTTTACAAAAAGTGCAATTAAGAGTATCATTATAAATAATAAAGAAACTATTTAAATAATTTGTTGGAAGAGAGGGGGGGACTTATGAGTAACATTAGGGATTTTTTTGCTAAACGGAAACAAGAAAAGTTAGATAAAATGAGAAAAAAGAATTGGGAACTTAGACAGGAAGGAAAAGATCCTCACAAAGGATGGGGATCAATGGTAGATACCGGCCTAGGAGGCTTAAATAACTCTAATAGAGATCATAACGGACCAAGCTTCAGAACTAAAGAAATTGATAACAAAGCATTTTATATTGAAGAAAGTAAGAACAAAAGAAAAGAGTAAGCACATATCCTGTAGTGACCCCAAAAAGTTAGACTTTTATGGAGTGGAGAAATCCACTCCTTTTTTGTACGATAAAATTAACTGTTAGACAGCTGTTTTTACAGCTTCTCGAAACTGAACCGGACTTCGCCAATTTAATTTCTTTTTGATGCGTTTATGGTTGTAATAATAGATATATTGGTCAATTTTTGTTTTCAATTCATCTAAACTCCGATAGACTTCTCCATGAAAAATCTCTTGCTTTAATAAACCAAAGAAGTTTTCCATAGGTGAGTTATCTAAACAATTCCCTTTACGAGACATACTCTGGAAGATTTTATGCTGCTTCAATTTATTCTTATAAGCATTCATTTGATAGGCCCATCCTTGATCTGAATGGAAGGTTCTACGAAATGGACAATCATTTGTCATCTGGATTGCTTCTTCTAACCCTTCCATTATGGCTAGTGCGTTTGGTTTTTCAGAAATCCGATAAGATAGAATTTCACTATTGTAGAAATCCATGAAAGGATCTAAATACAGCTTTTTCTGACGAACGACACCTGTGGTGTCTACTTCATAATACTTAAACTCTGTGGTATCAGTTGTAATTTTTTGGTGACAAATATTTGTATAAAACCGACGATGAATACGATTTTTGGCGACAGTGCCAACCTTCCCACGATAAGAATTGTACCGTCGAGATTTTCGAGTGTAAGACTTTACTTCGATACCTAGTTTTTTTATCAGACGTTGAATCTTCTTTTTATTGACATGAATCCCTTGATTCTCTAATTCTTTTTTTAGTCGCAGACAGCCATAATCTTTATGCTCCTTGCGAATTTCAATCATTTTTTCTTCAATTTCTTGGTCTGGGTTTGGTCTGTCAAACCGTTTCTGCCAATACATATAGGTTGCTTTAGGAAATTTCAATGTTTCAAGAAGCTCAACTAGTTTGAATGATCCTCGGAGGCTGGCGATGATTCGTGCGATTGATTCTTGCGTCTTTGCTGGGCTTCCTGTTTTCGCAGCTTCCTCAACTCTTTTAAAAAGGCATTCTCAATTTGAAGGGATCGGACTTGCTTTTCTAATGCCTTGATACGATCGCGTTCTTCAGTTGTTGTATTTTCTTTTTTGTTCTCTTTTTTTCTAGCCAAAGTAAGTGGTCGCCCTTTCTCTTTTGAGAGCCCCTCAATACCTGCTTCTCTGAAATTACGCATCCAATTGGCAATAAGCGCAGGGTTGTTCATTTCTAAAGTGCTAGCAACTTCTCGATAGGACATCTCACTTGTTTGATATAACTCTAGCGCATTTAACTTAAATTGAACAGAATATTTCTGATTTTGATGTTTTCTCAAGAGACCTTCCTCTCCGTATTCACGATAGGCATTCACCCAATTACTTACTTGAGACTTGCTTGAAATACCGTATTTGTTGGCAAGATACCGATATCCGCCCACGCCACTAAGATATTCTTTAACGATTTTTAGTTTTAATTCAAAAGGATATTTTGCCATACAAATAACGACCCCCAAAAGTTAGATTTTTTGGTCTAACTTTTGGGGGTCGCTTCATATAGCTAGTTTCTGCATGATGGGCTTTTTTGTCTTGTTTATGAAGGTAACCTAAGCAGTCACAATCTGGCGAAAATCAGAAAAATCGTGATCTATAGTGACAAATCATAAGGGGAGTTGCCGTTCGGACAGCGAATCAATCGAACCTTTACCATACAAAGAGAAGAAAAATACTCGTTACCGAAAGAAGCGAATGCCTTTGGTAACGAGTATTTTTCGACAAAGTTCGTTAACTAGCTAAAAAAAGAAAAAAAGCAAAACAGGCAGATACACCATGTACAGTAATACGGAATAGCCTAGACATGAAGTTGCAAATTCTTCATCCCCTTGGTAGTTTCGTACAAGGATCGGGACAGAGTTTTGGACGGGCATAGAGGCTTGAATAATAAACACAGAAAGCATCAATTCAGGAACAGGGATGATTCTGCTTAATAGCCATACAACGAGAGGCGAAAGAATGAAGCGACCAAACAGGACACCAGCAATGTCTTTGGTCATTCGCAAGTTCTTGAGCCCGCCAAAGTACACGATGATCCCGATAATAAACATTGATAGAGGCGTCGTTAAATCTGCTAGGTAGCTTCCAAGCCCATCAACAAAGGAGGGCAGTGGTAATGTGAACAGCATCCAGATCAAGCCGATAATGAAACCAATCAAGGCTGGCGAAAAAATCTTTTTTAGCATGACCAATGGATGAAAGGAAATGCGGGCTTCGCCGAAATCGGGGTTATCTTTTGCTAACTCAAAAATACCGATGGTCCAAAATAATGTCGTATTTACGATGTAGTACAACAATACATAGGGAACGGCTTTTTCACCAAAAATGGCTAAATTGATCGGTAAGCCGATGAAGATCGTATTGGAAAAGGTAAACATGGCGGAAAATGCCCCTTGGTGTTTGGTTTCAACTTGCGCGAAACGGCGCCATAAATAACCGGCGAAGTAAGTGATCATCATGGAAAGCAAAGGGATGATCATCCCGGAAACTAAGGAGAGAAACTCGTCTTT
>JAITLW010000177.1 GCA_031277715.1 Sphingobacterium sp.
ATTGAATCCATCATCACTCGCTCCAATATTAATGAAATTTTGATAATGGTGGTGAGCTGCTGTTTTCCAGTTGTAAACAAAAATACGCTCAGCGATGTGAGGATCTTGTTGTGCGCCTATGATGGCGTTATTTAGAAAGTATTCTGGCTTTACTTGTTGCTCATTTGCAGCGGTGGGGTCGGTGTTCAATTCATCAAACTTATTACAAGATGTAAAAAGCGCACCAATCACTAAAGCTATAGATATTTTAGAAAATGTATTTTTCATGTCGTTTGTACTTAAAAACCTAACGATATATTAAAGAAATAAGAACGTGACGTTGGGAAAGAGAGGTATTCAAATCCAACGGCATTTGAATTTAATGCGAAAGTAGATTCTGGATCAACTCCTTTTGCATTGCTTTTTAGCATAGCTAAATTGTTTACAGAAAATCCGAATCTTGCATTTTTAACCATAGAATTCTTCAGCACTCTGCTTGGTATCGAATAGCCTAACTGTAGATTTCTAATTCTGATATTTGTCGCATCATATATATTCTCTTCTATGATACCCATATTTCCTCCAGCAACGGTTTTCCAGTAATCTTCAGGAGATACAGCAGTGGTATTTTCTATATAATTGCCGTCTTTTAAGATGACACCATCAACGACGAATTTCTCTCTGCTTCCGTTTGGAGCTGTTTCTTCAGATGCCCCTGCATTTTGCAATCCTTTATGCGTTCCTGCAAAGAACTTGCCTCCAAATCTACCATCAACTTGGAAGCTCAATGAGAAGTTTTTGTAGTTAAAGGAGTTGGTAAGGCCAACTAATGCTTTGGCAGTCTGGTCACCTAGGTAATGAAATCCATCAGCCTTCTGAGGTAATCCTGTTGCAGAGGTAAGTATTAGTTTTCCATATTGGGAGCTCTCTGGGTCTTCGACGCGTAGGTATTTCGTCCCGTATATTGCTCCATATAATTTGCCTTCTTCTGCATATATACTTACATCGTCATATCCTCCCAGTTTTAGTCGTCCAGCATCTGGATGTAATTTGATAATTTTGTTGCGGTTTTTTGAAACATTTGCTGTAATATTCCATCTTAGCGATTCTGGATTTCTCAAAATGTCTGCGTTCAAAACTACCTCAAAACCTTCATTTAAGATATTTCCGGCATTTGCTTTGAAGGCTTTATATCCCGATAGATCGTTCATTGGGATGTCAATCAATTGATTGGTCGAGTTGTTTTTGTAATAAGTGAAATCCAACCCTACTCTATTATTGATAAATCTTGTTTCAAAACCCAATTCAACACTTTTTTGTAATTCATTTACTACTCCAGCATCGTATTTTGTATTACGTTTGCTGGCTGTTGTGATGTTGTTAGGGTCGTTTCCAACAGTAAATGTATTATAAAGCTGATAAGGATCCATATCTCTTCCTGTTTGAGCATAAGATGCTCTCACTTTTGCATAGTTAAACCATGAAGGCATATGTCCGCTACCTTTGTTTATGAGATCCGAAAGTACTAGTGATGTACTTACAGATGGGTAGAAGAAGCTTCTATTATCCGGGTGCAGGGTAGATGTCCAGTCGTTACGGCCTGTAACATTTACATACCAAAAATTATCATAGTTAATTTCCGCACTTGCATATACGGAATTTATTTGTTTACGATTTATAGACTCAGAAAGAGCTGCATTGCCAATATTATTGCCGATAGTAAAAAGATTAGGAACTCGCAAATCACCAGCTATTGCCTCGATAGATGTACGGTTACGTTCCATAATTTGTCCGTATAAAGATGCGCTTCCGCCCCATTTACCCCACAGATTGTCTTTTCTTGCGTGTAGACTCAAGATATAGTTATTTTCAAAAAACTTATCAATTCTATTTGAGTATGAGTTCTTGAGATGACTTCCAGTATATGTTTTTGACTCATATTTAGTAGAATAGTTGTCGGATCCCACACGCACGTCTGCACTTAACCAATCGTTGAAGTCGTACTTGACGGTTGCATTCATAAGGTAACGATCTCTCGTGTCATTATTTAACTTATTGTATACCGCCCAGTAGGGATTTGTTCCACTATCCTCTAAGTACCAAGATTGTTTTGTGCCTAAAACGTCCATTCCCGATTCAAACTGTGAGATATCTAACGATCTTGGAAACAATAATAACTGTCCATAATAATTGCCGTCATTTTGTCCTCCTACAGCACGGTTATGCGCCATATTTTTCATGTATTGAACTTTTACGTCAGTGCTCCATTGGTTCCGGGATCCAAAGTTCGCATTTACGCGATTGATCAAGTTTAATCTATTTAGCTTCATGCCAGGAGTTTTACTATTGTCATGTAAGTAGCTGGCTGAAGAGTATAGGTTGACCTTGTCAGAAATAGCTTGTTGAAAATTGATGTTTTGTGTGGTGTTAAAACCTGTTTGAAAGAAATTACCTAAGTTATCGTAAGCTTTTAACTGAGTTTTTGAACCGTTCCAGGTATCAACTTCCTGTCCAGCTATTTTTTCACCCCAAGATAATCCAGATAATCTTCCATATATTCCTCCATCTCCTTGTGAGAAAGTGTTTTGTAGTTTTGGAGTCATGAAGATATTTTCAATACCAGTGATCGTTGAATAGGAAATACCTACACCTTCTTTGGCTTTACCTGATTTTGTTGTAATCAAAATTACTCCATTAGAAGCTCTTGATCCGTACAACGCTGAAGCTGCACCACCTTTTAGTACAGACATGCTTTCGATATCTTCTGGATTGAGGTCACCTAAGCCACTTCCAAAATCCGTAGAAGGATTCCAGAAATCATTATTGGACGCTCCGACAAAGTTGTCCATAGGAACTCCATCAACAACTATTAAAGGTTGATTGTCACCCGTAAGTGAATTAAAACCCCTTAAAATAATTTTTGAAGAAGATGAAGGACCGTTTGAGCCTTTTACTACTTGTAAGTTGGAGACCTTTCCAGCGAGTGCATTTGCAATATTGTTTTCTCTTGCGTCAGTTAAGGAACTTCCCTGTATTTCCTGAAAAGAATAACCAAGCGCTCTTTTTTCACGTTTGACTCCCATCGCCGTCACGACAACTTCATCTAGAGCTCCTTCTTGGTTTACTAAAGATACATTAATCGTTTTAGCAGAAGAGGCAATAATTTCTTGTGAAATGTAACCAATCATGGAAAAACGTAATGTTTGTCCTGCTTCGACTTGTATCGAATATGCCCCTTGGCTATCCGATTGTGTAGCTTTGTTACTGCCTTTGACAGATATACTGACGCCTTTTAATGGGCCAGATGCATCCGATACAATCCCTGTAACAGACTGCTGTGCAAATACCATCGACATGCATAAGAGCATTAGGGCCGATAGACTGCAACATTTGAGATAAAAAGTGCTCATAAAGTTTAGTTTTAGTTCGTTTTTGTATTCTTCTTGTGTGTTATTTCCCAATTTGATGAAGAAACAGCTACGGAAGCTGTTCCGATTATTTGTGCATTGTGTAATGTTGAAATTTCTATAGTGGTGTCTTTTGATAAGCGCTGTATGCTGAATTCGAGCATCGATGCTTGGATTTGAGGTAATAATATCTGACCAATCTCAGATCCTTTGCCACTAATTATTACTTTTTCTGGATTGATGATATGGATCAGGGTAGCGATGCCTTTACCCAGCATATAGCCTATTCTAGCAAAGGATTCAATGGCGACCTGGTCACCATTAAGCGCTGCCGCTATGAGTTGATCGATGTTTATCCGGCCTACCTGTCCATAGTTGGCTGTCAATTGAGATATCTGCCCATTTTCTATTTGTTCGCTTGCATAGCCCAAAGCGGCGATTAATGAAGCCTCTACTTCCAGACAGCCCCGCTTGCCACAGGAACAGAGTTTGTTTTGATTGGACAGTGGTATGTGACTGAATTCTCCGGCATAACCGCTATGGCCCTTGAATAACTTACCTTCTAATATCATGCCCAGACCTACTCCCCAATTTAGGTTTATAACGAGTGCATTGTTACTTCCTTTGGCTTTTCCGAATTGATGCTCTGCAATCGCAATTGCGGTAGAGTCATTTTCGATATAGGTGGGGAGTTGAAGATGTTTCTCTACTGCATTCTTAATGCTGTAAAGCGGATGTGCGCTTGAGTAGGAGGTATTGATTCCTTTTTCAGAATCAACAAAACCGGGCATGCTAATACCGACTGTTAGAATGTTCTCTTTGTCTTGCTCCTCTAGAAAACCGTCAATCAATAGCAGGATTTCTTGAACAGGGTTTTCACTTTGATCAAGATTAATGGGGGCCCGCTCTAATTCTTTGATGGTGCGATTTGATAAGTCCAGGAGGGAGATGCTCGTATTGTATTGATCTATGGCAATTGCCAATAGGTTCGGGAGCATAGGGACATTTAGTGAGTAGTGGATAGCGCGACGTCCTCCTGTAGACGGAGCGAGACCATCGGAAGTGATTAAGTTGTCTTTCAACAGTTCTTGCACGCTTCGTGTGATGTTGGGGACGCTCTTCCCAATAGCATTACTGAGCTCCGCAATAGATTGGGGGGCTTGATAATATAAAGCTGTTAGGATTGCCTGATTAAGTGTTCTCACGATAAAAACTACATCAATGTAAATGACTAGGTTTAATATGTTTATAAAGATATGTTAAAACTGTGTTAACATCAAAATACTTTTTAATATTTTTAATAAGTTTCAAAGTTTTGTTCTGTAATGTATAAAAGAAATTCTTTTGAATCGCTGTTATAATGCGCTGAAGAGCGTGTTCAGAGCGTTTTTGTTTTTCTTGGATTTGAGGGAGATTGTAACAAACTATTGATGAAGTACATGTTTAAAGTTACAAACTCCTTTGTCTGTTCTTGCGGATTTGTAGTGAAAAATAGTAACTTCGTGCAATACGCTATAAATTATGAAGCAACGATATTATTCTTTGGATGTGTTTAGAGGCGCTACGGTAGCACTGATGATTATGGTACATAATCCGGGCACGTGGTCTTCGATGTTTGCACCACTAAAACATGCGCCATGGCATGGCTGTACGCCGACAGATCTGGTGTTTCCTTTTTTTCTTTTTGCAGTTGGTAATGCGATGTCATTTGTTATTCCACGGATGCAGGATGCGGGAGCTGGGGTTTTCTGGAAGAAGGTGGTCAAACGGACTATTTTGATTTTTTTGATCGGACTGGGGTTGAATTGGTTTCCTTTCGTACATTGGGGGGACGCTGGGTTGCAATTTAGGGAATGGGTGAGCAGTGTTGATCCGACTAAAGGTGTCCGTATATTTGGTGTGTTGCAGCGAATAGCAATAGCCTATTTCTTTGCTTCTGTACTGGCCTATTATTTTAGACCACGAACCTTGATCTATTTGAGCGCTTTCATCTTATTGGGCTATTGGGGACTATGTGCATTTTTAGGTACAGGAGATCCTTACTCGCTAGAAGGGTGGTTTGGTACAGTCTATGATAAGCAGATTTTGGGGGTCGCTCATATGTATAAAGGTGAGGGAGTTCCATTTGATCCGGAAGGACTGTTGAGTACGATGCCTGCCGTCGTACAGGTTGTCTTTGGCTATTTAGCGGGTACTTTTATCAAGAACCAAGGTCAGGTCAATTGGCTCTGGACCAAAGTTCCACAAAGTAATGAACCTCATTTTAAATTGTTGTCCGGTTTATTCGTTACCGGATTTATCTTGGTAGTTTTAGGTTGGACATGGTCATTAGGTTTTCCTATTAACAAGAAAATATGGAGTAGTTCCTATGTATTATATACAACAGGCTTGGGAATCATGACCATCGGGGGGATGATTTGGTATATTGAAGTGCAAGGTGTAAAGAATAAGTTGACCCAGTTTTTCGATGTCTTTGGTAAAAATCCTTTGTTCATCTTTGTGCTGAGCGGACTACTGCCCAAGGCAATGGGGTTGATTCGTATTCCAAATGGTATCGGAGAGAACGGAGAAGCTTTGTTTACAACGCCTTTTGCTTGGTTCTATAAGAATGTCTGTGCGCAGATCCCAGGGCCTACTGAGTTAGGTTCGTTTATCTATTCGCTTTGCTTTTTGGTGATTATGTGGATTATCTGTTATTGGCTTGACCAGAAGAAAATATATGTAAAAGTGTAATTCTTGGAATAAGGAAAAAGGAGCAAGGAACGAAGACGAGCTAAGTCTTTGTTCTTTTATCTTTGTTCTTTCAATCTAAGTTTTTACCTTTGCACGCAATTAATAGATTTTTTAACGCTTTAATATTATTCAAGAGATGTATTTAAGTAAAGAGTACAAAGCTGATATTTTCGCAGAATTTGCTGGTGCAGCTGGAAACACAGGTTCTGCAGAAGGACAAGTCGCTTTATTCACAAAGAGAATTGCTCACCTAACTGAGCACTTGAAAAAAAACAGGAAAGATTTTAACACACAACGTTCCCTACAAATGTTAGTAGGTAAGCGTCGTGCTTTATTAGCTTATTTGTTCAAAAAAGACATCAACCGTTACCGTGCGATCATCAAAGGTCTAGGTTTACGTGATATCATCAAGTAAGCTTGATACAGTGAAAAGCTTAAAAGGCCATCCATATTTTGGATGGCCTTTTTTTTGTGAAGTAAAATGACGGATGAAAGTTTAGTTTACTCCGTTTTTACTCTAAATTTTATTTACCTTTGTGAGGATTTTTAAAGGTCAAAAAACGAGGTGCATCATATTAGTAAAGAGGAAAATGCACCAATAAAGAAAACAAAATGAGTTATAACGAAAAGAAAGTAACGATTGAGATGGGCGGTGGCCTTCCTCCAATCGAATTGTCTACAGGGAAGTTAGCAAAGCAAGCTGATGGATCTGTCGTATTGAAACAAGGTGATACTATGCTATTAGCTACTGTTGTTTCAAACAGAGAAGCAAAAGCAGGTGTTGATTTTTTACCCTTGTCGGTAGATTATCAAGAAAAATATGCAGCAACAGGTCGTATTCCGGGAGGTTTTTTACGTCGTGAGGCAAGATTGTCTGATTATGAGGTGTTGATATCTCGTTTGGTAGATAGAGCGTTGCGTCCGTTGTTCCCTGAAACATACCACGCAGATACTCAGGTGATGATTTCATTGATTTCTGCTGACAAAGATATTATGCCAGATGCATTGGCAGGTTTGGCAGCGTCTGCAGCTATTGCTGTTTCTGACATCCCTTTTAATGGTCCGATCTCAGAAGTACGTGTTGCAAAGATTGATGGTCAATTAGTAATTAACCCTCGTCTTTCTGAGTTGGAAAAAGCAACTCTAGAATTTATCGTAGCTGGTTCGGCGCAGGATATCGGTATGGTTGAGGGAGAAGCGAATGAAATTTCAGAAGCTGAAATGGTAGAAGCGATTGCTTTTGCACATGAGGCTATCAAAAAACAAGTAGCCGCTCAGTTGGAGTTGACTAAGCTTGTTGGTTCTGAAGTGAAACGTGAATTCAACCATGAGCCTTCGAATCCTGAGTTGCGTGAAGCTATTTTTGCAGCAACTTATGATAAGGTTTACGAAATCGCAAAATCTGGATCTACTAAACATGAGCGTTCAGAGAAATTTGGCATTATCGGTGAAGAGTTCTTCGCAACATTAGGAGAGGACCTTGATGAAGAGACAAAGTTCTTAGCGAAGAAATATTACCATGATGTACAGTACGATGCTGTACGTAATTTGGTGTTGGATGAAGGAATCCGTTTGGACGGACGTAATGTACGTACTGTACGTCCAATTTGGTCCGAAGTAGATTACTTGCCTGCAGCACACGGTTCAGCAGTGTTTACACGTGGCGAAACCCAAGCATTAACTTCGGTTACTTTAGGTGCCAAAGATGATGAGCAGATGATTGATGGTGCTTTCATCAATGGCTATAATAAATTCATTTTACATTATAACTTCCCTGGATTTTCTACAGGCGAGGTAAGACCAAATAGAGGAGCAGGCCGTCGTGAAATTGGTCACGGTAACTTGGCTATGCGTTCTTTAAAGCAAGTTCTTCCGAGCGATTCTGAAAATCCATATACAATCCGTGTAGTTTCTGATATTTTGGAGTCTAATGGTTCTTCATCTATGGCGACAGTATGTGCTGGAACTTTAGCATTATTAGATGCTGGAGTTAAATTGAAAGCACCGGTTTCTGGTATTGCAATGGGATTGATCACAGACGAAAAATCAGGTAAGTATGCTATTCTATCCGATATCTTAGGTGATGAAGATCACTTGGGAGATATGGACTTTAAAGTAACAGGTACTGAAAAAGGTATTGTCGCTTGTCAGATGGATTTAAAGATCAATGGCTTAAAATGGGAAGTGTTGACTCAAGCTTTGGATCAAGCGAAAGAAGCTCGTCTTCATATCCTTGGTGAGATGAAGAAAACAATAGATGCGCCACGTGAGGATTATAAACCGCATGCGCCTCGTATTATTTCTTTGACGATCGATAAAGAATTTATCGGTGCTGTAATCGGCCCAGGAGGTAAAATCATTCAAGAGATGCAACGTGAGACTGGAGCTACTATTTCTATCGAAGAGGTGGATGGTAAAGGTATCGTTCAGATTTTTGCAGATAATAAAGCAGCAATTGATGATGCAAGTACGCGTATTAAGAACATTGCAGCTAAACCTGAGATAGGTGAGATCTACGAAGGAAAAGTGAAGTCTATTATGCCTTTCGGTGCTTTCGTAGAGATTATGCCAGGTAAAGATGGTTTGTTACATATCTCTGAGATCGACTGGACACGTTTAGAGACAATGGACGGTGTATTGAAAGAAGGTGATATTGTTACGGTGAAACTTCTAGATGTGGATAAACAAGGTAAAATGAAACTTTCTCGCAAAGTATTATTGCCTCGCCCTCCAAGAGAAGAGAAGCCAAAGCAGGATGCTAAGCCATCAGGAGATGCTCCTAAGGCATAGGTGTCTTATATTATAAATACACAAAGCCCAGCTATCTTTTAGCTGGGCTTTTTTATGTCATTAATTTTTGATCCTCCATTGGAGTATACTGCTTGTGTATAAGTAGGTAGCAACGTATATATTAAGTATCCATTAGTTTAGTCTTTAGCTACTCTTAATATAGCTAAAGGCTAGGCTTTGGCTATGTAAAGGCTATGTAAACCCTATGTTATTGCTATTTTAATATTTACCTTGTTACGAGGTTGTTCCAATGAAGAGGTTAAAGTTGACTGTGGAGAGTTGTATCAAATAATAAGCCCCGAAGTGCAGTACTTCGGGGCTTATTATTTGTTGTTAATATTTTTTATTAGCCTTTTGCTTATTTTCCTGGGCCAAATACATTTCCGACCATGGTCATTGCACAACGGAATCCTGTCATAGCATTAGACTCGTTTTGCTGCATATAACGTCTGGTTGCTGGATTTAACCAATAGGCTCTGTCATTCCAAGACCCACCTTTGAATACCCGGGATTTATCATTGACAAGAGTAGTTTTGCCATAAAGAGCCTGCTGTTCTTCATCTTTAAAACCTCTTACATCATAGTCGTAAGTCGTACTGTTAGGATCACCGGATTTAGCTGCTTGTAGCTCTTCCCAGGTTTGTTTTCTAGGGGCTTTGGCAGGGACTTTAATCGGTCGGCCATATTTGTCTTTTGCTAGTGTTCTAGTCTCTGCGTTTTCGTATTGATTGTCCATGAATACATGACCACGGAAAGGATTGAAGTCCTCAAAATCTTCAAATGAAAGCTGACGATATACATCACTCACCCATTCGTTGACATTTCCTGCCATGTTATATAGGCCGAAATCGTTTGGCTTGTAGCTTGTTACAGGTACAGTTATGTCTCCGCCATCATTTAGATCTCCGGCTACTCCCATATTATTACCACCAGTAATCTTGAAGTTGGCCATCATTCTACCCTGATTTTTTCGGCTACCATCACGTACACCTAAGCCATTCCAAGGATAGGCTTTGCTAGTTTCGATATTACCATCGTAGGTGTTGCCAATAAGGCCCAGTGCAGCGTACTCCCATTCTGCTTCCGTTGGAAGTCTGTAAGGTTGCTTTAAAATACCATCTTCCATGCGGACAGTACGTCTAGCATCTTTTTGTGCACCTATTTTATTGTCCTTAGGCATATTCTTGCCATCTATTCCCTCGCCCTGTAATTGGCCGTTTAGGTAGATTTCGGTGTTGAAAGCCTGTCCAGCTTGTTGCTGTTGCTCGTTTAATGTTTTGTAATCCGTTAATATACCGCGTTGGCGGAGAATATGTTCGTTTACACGGTCTGTACGCCATTGACAGTACGCATTGGCCTGCTCCCAAGAGACACCCACGACAGGATAGTCTTGAAAAGAAGGGTGGCGTAAGTAGAAGTTTACATAGGGTTCGTTATAGGATAGAGGATTTCTCCATACCAACGAGTCTGGCAATGCATCATAGTACAGTTTGCCGTCTTGCGGATAGTTCTGCGCAATCCAGTGTAAGTATTCTAACCAATCGGCATTGGACACTTCTGTCTCGTCAATGTAGAAAGAAGCGACGGTAACTCGTCTTCTTAGATTGTCATGTGAAAAAGCTAAATCTTCATTCAAACTCCCGCCCATGACAAAAGTACCTCCTTCGATTCCGACAAGGCCAGGTCCAGGACTCTCTTTAATCTTACGATTAATCTGAAGGCCTCCATTGTAAGGGTCGTTATATCGTACGCCCGTCTTCGCGGATACGTCTCCACGTCGGCTTTTGCTTTTGCAGGAGGTCATCAGCAGTGACGATGCGGTAATCAAAACCGCGGATGTAATGACAAATCTCAAATAGTTCATATGAATAATCAATTGTCCATTTAATTAACTCCCAAAAATATAAATAATTTAAGAGATATGGTATGCTTTACGATATAAAATCATCTACTATTATAAGATAGCGTCGTTAAGAAAATTTAATTGTCCTAATCTTTGCGTTTTTAACGCTGTTCTAGTATTGGGCTTTGTCCGAAATATGTAGTAATTTAGACGTTTTTTAAGGAATAGTTGGTCGCTGTCAAACGCTAGCCACTATTTGGAAGGCAAACCGGTCCGCTAGCTGGCGGATCATGAAGTAATTATACATAATATGAAAATCAAGGTAGGATTTGGATTTGATGTTCATCAGATCAAAGAGGGACATCCGTTTATTATTGGAGGAGTGTTGCTGGATCACCATGCTGGAGCATTTGGACACTCGGATGCAGACGTGTTGGTGCATGCCATTTGTGATGCGATTCTTGGTGCCGCAAATTTGGAAGATATCGGTTATCATTTTCCAAATACGGAGGAGCGATGGAGAGGGATCAGTAGTTTGGTTTTACTTACTGAATGTGTGCGTCTTGTTCGGGAAAAGGGCTGGACATTAGGTAATATTGATGCGATGCTTTGTCTTGAAGCACCTAAAATAAAGCCTTATATAGTAGCAATGAAGGGAAAAATAGCTGAAGCAGCAGGGGTAGAAGTGGACGATATTTCGATAAAGGCAACAACCAACGAAACCATGGGATTTATAGGGAGAGAAGAGGGAGTCGTAGCTTATGCGGTCTGTTTAATACAGAAAGGATAGGTGTGATTTAATGGTTGGATGTTCTAAGGGGTGTGAGAATCCTTAAATTTAGTGTTTTTTAACTGCGATTATGCTGTAATAATTAATACTTTTGTAGTGTTTGGGGGCGAAGTGTTTGAATCCGATTACCTTTATATATAGGTTTATAGAATGTTAGTTTTAATTTCAAAATCTGCCTTACGTTATATACTGTTAGGAGCTACCCTGTTGGTATTCCTTTTTGTCTTTTTGGCATCGTGTAAGAGTGCTAAAAACAAAAACAGATCCTTTGACAGGGCTAATGGCACTAAGGAAGAGAAAGAGTATAATTTTCGGCAGAATTTCACTACGAAATATAACATCCTTTACAACTCCAATCTTATGCTAGATGAGGAACGGGAGAATATTTTTCATAGCGCTAAAAAGAACTACCAAGTACGTCAGACTGTATTTGATGAACCTCAAGGTGATGGTGAAGCCCATAAGTTAATGGATTCGCTCATTCAAAAGGCTTATAAGATTGTTAATAATAAACAGGAGAGTAAATATGTCAATGAAGCTTACCTTTTAATAGGAAAAGCAAATTACTATAAAGGGGCATACCATACTTCAATAGAGTTTTTTAATCATTTACTTCGCTCTGCGGTAGAAGAGCAGAAGGAATATTTACCTCTTGCCTACGCTTGGAAATCGAGGGCGCTCTTACAGATAGGTAAGAATGACGCCGCTAAACTGGCGGTCGATTCTTCTTTCGTTACATTGAACGAAGAAAAAAGTACACGGACATTTGTGAATGCAGCTGCAGCGAACTACCATGTTCGGGTGGGGGAAGAGCTAGCCGCGATCCCTTACTTGGAATATGCGCTGGAGTCCAGTGCTGGTTTGATTGACAAAAGACGCTGGACCTTTTTGTTGGCTCAGCTGTATATGGATAATGGGGAAAAGGAAAAGGCCTATCTCTATTTTGATAAGATTTCCAAAAGTAATGTTCCTTTTGACATGGCGTTTGAAGCGAGTCTGCAAGCCGCATTTTTGGAAGGGGGTAAAGGAGGAAGTGTTGAAGAGCGTGTCAAGCCTTTGAAAAAGATGCTCAAAGAAGGGAAAAATGATGGTTATCAGGACCAGATACTTTACCAAATTGGGGATATTTATTACGACGCAGGAGATACGAAAGAAGCTCTAGCGTATTTTGAACGGTCGTTGGGCCAAGCAAAGCGTAATGAGTATCAGTCGACAGAAACCTATCTGAGGTTGGCGGAGCATTATTTCAATAATCAACATTATTTTAAAGCGCAGAATTACTTTGATTCGGTAGCTATAGTGTTGCCTGCGGACTATACTGATGTAAATAAGGTGCGCCGGAAGTTGGGGTATATGGATGAAATTACCCAATTATATCAGGAGGTTTCATGGCAGGACACCTTGCTTCAATTGGCCGCTCTGAGCGATACTGCGCGTGAAGCTGTCTTGGAGGTATATGCACAAGATCAGTTGTTGCTAAAGAAGAATGAAATTGAGAAACAAGAGAAACTAGCGAAGAAAACTAAGAAGAAGTTTGGCGGTGTGTCTGTTACCAATACAGCTTATGCCGCTTATGGGCAGGGGCAGTCTACGGATGCTTCTGGAGCTACAGATCGTGCCTTTTATTTTAATAATCCTGACGAGCTACTGGTCGGACAAAGTGCTTTCAAGCGTAGATGGGGAAATAGACAACTCAAGGATAACTGGCGTTATGATAGTGATAATTCGGGGAATGTGCCAGTCAAGCAGGCGGTCGTTGCTTCGCTGGATACTGCCGCGGATAAAAAGGAGCTGGATGAAGAGCTATTTGTCGCAACGGCAAAAGCGCGCTATACAAAGGAAGTCCCTACAAACCAGGAAGCTTTTGAAGCAAGCCATAAAATTGTACACGATAAACTTATCGTGATAGGTAATATCTACAGGGATTATACGCAGGATAACAGGGATGCCATAAAAGTGTATGAGGAATTCTTAAGGAGATATCCAAATACTGAAGCCGCTGCAGAGATCTATTATTCGCTGTATAGAATGTATGATGGTATTGATAAGGTAAAATCACAAGATTACCTTAACAGGCTTGTGACGCTATTCCCGAATAGTCTGCATGCAAAAGTGGCTAAGGATCCTTCTTATATGGATAAGATAAAAAGGGATAAAAATATTCTCGACCGCGTCTTCGAAAAACTTTTTACGCTGTACGCAAGTGGAGATCATGCTGCAGTAATCAGAGAGGCTGATATCGATCTGAAAGAACGTTTTGAAAATACAGCGTTAGTGGCTCAAGTGGAATATTTGAGGGCGTTAGCTGTTGGCCGTGTCGGCCGTGTTGAAGACTTTACTGCCGCTCTCCAAAGTATTACGGAGCGATATCCGTCAGATAGTCTTGTGGTACCATTAGCAAAGGAAAATTTAGCATTTATAGAAGAGAATCCGCAATATTTCGTAAATCGAGTCAATGCGCTTCAGGATATGGACAAATCACGCATCGCTTTCCTTGATGAACCCGATATGACCGCTTGGCCTAGCCTTGGTATCTACGGAGATTATAGAACTGGTACGGCAATTGTTAGGGAGTTACCCAAGCCTGTTGAACAACCCAAAAAAGAGGTTGTAGTGGCTAAGGTAGAGGAAAAAGTAAAAGAGGTTCCTAAGAAGGAGGTTGTAGTGGCTAAGGTGGAGGAGAAGGTGAAAGAGGAGCCTAAGAAGGAAGCTGTAGTGGCTAAGGTAGAAGAGAAGGTGAAAGAAGAGGAAAAGAAAGAAGTGTCGCTTGTGGATGTCAAAGGAACCGATCGACTGGCTACTAATGGAAAAGTAAACACAGATATAAATTTAGTTGGTAAAGACTTAAAGCTATTGGATTCAAAAATAGACTTTGGTCCAAATGATTATAGGGATAAGAAGTTGTTTCCGGATACGGCTGAATACTATTTTACAATAAACATCCTCGATCCTAAGGTGAATATGGCACCAAGTCGTTATGGATTAGGACAGTTTAACCGTACACGGTATAGTAATTTATCTATTAACCATCAACTAGCGGTTATTAATGGCGAAAACCAATTGATTTTTGTGGGACCATTTAAGACTTTTGAAGAAGTAAAATTATATGAGTCAAGGCTGTTGCCATTGATGCCTGAAATAATGAAAGTGCCAGGAGAAATTTATAATACCTTTGTTATTACAAAGCAGTCTATCCCGGCACTGACGGATGGTGTGGAGATAAAGAAATACCATCAGAATTACATAGAACAATAGCGGATATTTTTATACGATGAAGAGAGAATCGAAGAACATTAAACTAACACCGGAAGAAATAAGTAAATATACGCGTACATTTTGGCAGATTTTAATAGGCGTAATAGCTCTAGTATGTTTGTTTTTAGTCGGTGTACGTGTTGGATTGTTTGGAAAACTGCCTTCGTTTGAGGATCTGGAGAATCCTCGCAGTAATCTGGCCTCAGAAATTCTAACAGACGACAATCGCGTGTTGGGAACCTACTATCTTCAAAACAGGTCAAATGTAAAATATAGTGAGTTGTCTCCGCATCTGGTACATGCTCTTGTGTCTACAGAAGATAAGCGATTTTATGACCACTCAGGTATCGATTATTTTAGAACGTTAACGACTATTTTTCATACAGTCGTGTTGCGGGACAAACAAGGAGGTAGTACAATAACCCAGCAATTAGCACTGAATCTTTTTTCTGAAAGACGTGAGCGTAGTACCATAAAACGTGTTATGCAGAAGTTCCAGGAATGGATAACATCTGTCCGCTTAGAACGGAATTATACGAAAGAGGAAATTATTATGATGTACTTTAATACCGTAGATTTTGGGTATAAAAATACATTTGGTATTAAATCTGGTGCTCGTACTTTTTTTAATACAACCCCTGATAAATTGACTGCGGAACAAGCTGCACTGTTAGTAGGTATGCTGAAGGGGCCTACTATGTATTCGCCTATAAGAGCTGCGGATAAAGCGCTGACTCGTCGTAATCAGGTTCTGATTAATATGCACGCAGAGAATTTTTTGACAGATGCTGAACTTGCTGATGCTAAAAATAAGCCCTTGGGATTGGATATAAATATCTCTAGCTATGGAGAGGGATTAGCGCCTTATTTTAGATCCGTACTAAAGGACGAAATCAAAAAAGAGCTACAACGACTCTCTATTACAAAAGCTGACGGTACTCCCTACGATTTGGATCGAGATGGTTTGCGCATATATACTCCTCTTAATTATAAGATGCAGGAGTATGCAGAGCAGGCTCAAAAAGAGTGGATGCAAAAACTACAACGGGAATTCGATAAACAATGGCGTAGTAGGGATGCGTTTTCAGGCGAAAGAGCCAAGTTGCTCGAGACGGGTATGAGACGCTCTGACCGTTATCGCGAGTTAAAAGAGAACGGTGCCTCGGCAGAAGAAATCAAAAAGGCATTTAATACGAAGGTGTCTATGAGTATATTTACCTGGCGTGGATCTATAGATACCGTCATGACGCCTATGGATTCGATCAAATACAATAAATTGATACTTCGTAACTCAATGATGGCGATGGATCCCATGACCGGACATATTAAGGCCTGGGTCGGTGGGGTCAATTTTGAACATTATAAGTATGACCATGTGAAAATGGGTACGAGACAAGTTGGATCAACAGCCAAACCTTTCACCTATGCGGTAGCAATTGATAATGGTTATTCTCCTTGTTATACGGTTCCCAATCATCAGCAGACTTATGGTAACTGGACTCCTCGTGGAACAGTGCAAGGTGGAGATCCTATTACATTAAAGAATGCGATTAAGTATTCACAAAACTTTGCAACCGCTTTTGTTATTAATGAAGTTGGAGCGTCTAGTGTCGCAGATTTGACGCGTAAAATGGGGGTAACATCAGATGTGCCTAATTATCCTTCTATCGCTCTAGGGGCATACGAAGCTTCGGTGTATGATATGGTTGGTGCTTATTCTGCTTTTGTCAATCACGGTACGTGGATCGAACCAACGATGATTCTACGCATAGAAGATAAGAACGGTACGCCTATCTATGAGCGCACACCTAAAGTACTGAAAGTGTTGAACAGCGAATCGGCCTACATCATGGTTGATATGCTGAGAGGTGTTGTTGATGGGGGAACGGGTTCCCGTGTTCGTAGAGCAGAATATGGTGGGTTGACTATTCCTATGGGAGGTAAGACAGGTACTACAAATGGTAACGCCGATGCTTGGTTTATCGGTTTTACGCCGCAATTAGTAGCTGGAGTGTGGACGGGAGCTGAAGATCCGAAAATTAGTTTCAGTAGTATGCAATATGGGCAAGGTGCGGCAGCTGCTCTACCGGTATTCGGGTTATTTATGAAGAAGATATATAGTGATAAATCTTTAAATTATACGAAGACTGATTTTCCAAAACCACCGGAAGGTATGACGCGTGTTATGGATTGTTCGGAGTACTCGAAATATGAAGGTTATTCTTCAGAGCCTGAACTGCAAGATGATCGGTTAGGTTTTTAAATTAGATGTGATCTTTTCGGTCACAACAATATTAAGATGCTCACCGCAGGAAAATACTCTTTCGGTGAGCTTTTTGTTTGGTGTTGTTTTAGTCTTAGGATTGTCCTAGGATAAAAAAGATAGAGGTTGAAAAAGTAATGAGTTCATTTGACTATAAAGCAGAATTAAAGCGGATTCCGCACAAACCTGGGGTATATCAATATTTCGATAAAGATGATGTGCTGATTTATGTTGGTAAAGCTAAGGATCTGCGGAATCGGGTGGGGTCCTATTTCGTCAATGAACGGCAACTCAATTCAAAAACGAAGGTCTTAGTCCGTAAGATACAGCGTATCGCCTTTACAATTGTTGATACCGAAATCGATGCATGGCTTCTTGAAAACAATCTTATCAAAAAGCATAAGCCTAGGTATAATGTCATGCTCAAAGAC
Source organism: Sphingobacterium sp. (assembly GCA_031277715.1). GTDB lineage: Bacteria > Bacteroidota > Bacteroidia > Sphingobacteriales > Sphingobacteriaceae > Sphingobacterium. The sequence goes on from JAITLW010000177.1 coordinate 17,492, forward strand.
GACAAGACTTATCCTTGGATTGTGATAAAGAATGAAGCCTATCCCCGCGTGTTCTGGACACGGAACTATGTCAAGGATGGTTCTCGATACTATGGCCCCTATGCTTCAGTAGGAATGATGCATATTGTTTTGGATACGATACGCGAACTTTTCCCATTAAGGACCTGCTCGTTGAATTTATCGCCGGAAAACATAGCTAAAGGGAAATATAAAGTGTGTCTCGAATATCAGATCGGAAATTGCAAAGGACCATGTGAAGGTCTCCAAAAACAGGAAGAGTATGATCGAAACTTAGAAAGTATCAAAGATATTCTGAACGGTAAGATCGGTGCGGTTACCTCTAGGTTGAAAGAGCAATTGGCCGAGGCTATCACCGCGTTGAACTTTGAAGAGGCACATCTTTTGAAAACGAAGCTGGATAAACTAGATAACTATCAGAGTAAATCTACTGTGGTCAGCTCGTCTATTACTAATGTTGATGTCTTTAGCATTGCCTCGGATGAAGGTTACGCTTTTGTCAATTTCCTAAAAGTAATGAATGGAGTTGTAATCCAAACACAAACATTGGAAATGAAGAAACGACTCGATGAAAGTGATGAAGAGCTCTTGGCTATTGCAATCCCGGAAATTAGAAATCGCTATAAGAGTGTTTCGCGCGAGATTATCGTACCATTTGAATTAGAGATTGATGGACTGCCGGCCGAAGTTAATTTTGTGGTGCCTAAATTAGGTGATAAGCGGAAGTTGTTAGATTTATCCCTTAAGAATGTGGCCTACTTTAAGAAAGAGCGATTGCTTCAGTATGAAAAATTAAACCCAGAGGTAAAAACAGAGCGTCTGTTGAACCAGATGCAAAAGGATTTAAGGATGAATGTGCTGCCACGGCATATCGAATGTTTTGATAACTCCAATATTCAAGGTAATTTTCCGGTATCTGCTATTGTCGTTTTTAAAGATGGCAAACCGTCCAAAAAAGACTATAGGCATTTTAATGTAAAGACTGTCGAGGGACCTAATGATTTTGCAACGATGGAGGAAGCTGTTTTCCGGCGTTATAGACGATTGTTGGACGAACAACAGGAATTACCTCAACTGATTATTATAGATGGAGGGAAAGGGCAATTGGGGGCAGCTCTAAAGAGCTTAAGACTCTTAGGGATAGAAAAGCAACTTACGGTTATTGGGATTGCAAAACGATTGGAGGAGCTTTACTACCCAGGAGATCAGTATCCCCTTTATTTGGACAAGAAGTCTGAAACGCTTAGGGTAATACAGCATTTGCGCGACGAAGCGCATCGCTTTGGAATTACTTTTCACAGGAACCAACGCAGCCGCAAGACCTTTGTTTCTGAATTGGAAAATATACCAGGTATTGGAAAGACTACAGTTGAAAAGCTCTTAAAGACCTTTAAGTCTGTGAAACGGATTAGAGAAGAGTCGGATGATAATTTGGGACAGGTGCTCAATGCGAAACAGCTCAAAGCCCTACGGTCATATTTTGAAATGCCTACAGAGTAGCTGTACCTGGGCTATTATTGATAAAGAGGTGCCGCATATTTTTGCTGGCACCTCTTTATTATTTAATCGTCGTATCCAAAACGTTTTAAATGGTTCTTTTTGGACCTCCAGTCGGGAATGACTTTTACGAATAATTCTAAAAATACTTTTCCATCAATAAATTCCTCAATATCCTGTCTTGCGTAGGTGCCTACTTTTTTGATCATAGCACCTGCTTTACCAATAAGAATATTTTTTTGAGAATCCCGCTCTACGATAATTTCCGCTGCGATCCGCGTGATCTTAGGCTCTTCTTTATAGGAGGTTACTACAACCTCTGTACTATAAGGGATTTCTTTGTCATATAGCTTGAAGATTTTTTCACGGATTATTTCTGAAACGAAGAAACGCATAGATTTGTCCGTAAGCTCGTCTTTCTCGTAATATGGAGGGTGTATAGGTAATTTGTCCTTGATATAGGTCAAAATGGGAGGGACATTATATCCTAATAAAGCCGACATCGCGAAAATAGCCTCTGGATTGAGCTTCTCTTTCCAAAATTCCATTTTCTCTTTTACTTCTTCTTCGGAAGACTTGTCTATTTTATTGATTAGAACAGCCACTGGAGAAGAGGTTTTACGTAATTTATCTAGGACATCACTCTCGTCATATTTCTCGTGTATATCAGTAACAAATAAAATAATATCAGCATCGATCAATGAACCTTCGACAAAATTCATCATAGATTCTTGTAGTGTATACTTGGGAACGATCACTCCAGGAGTGTCAGAAAATATTATTTGATGGTCTTCATCGTTCACAATTCCCATAATACGATGACGGGTAGTTTGAGCTTTAGGCGTGATGATAGACATCTTTTCGCCGACTAAAGCATTCATTAGCGTAGACTTACCTGCGTTTGGCTTACCAATAATACTTACGAATCCTGCTTTGTGTGACATTATTTTGCTTTTTATTTGTTTTGCAAAGAAACAAATAATATCTTTGTACTCCAATTAAGGGAGTAAATAATCTTTGATTTTGCTAGCAGAAGCAAAGATTTGAAATAAAAATATATTGCGGGGTGGAGCAGTGGTAGCTCGTCGGGCTCATAACCCGAAGGTCATCAGTTCGAGTCTGGTCCCCGCTACTCAGTAGAAAGCTTAATCGCAAGATTAGGCTTTCTTAGTTTTATAACCAATTTAAGGAAATGATGTATACTGTTTACGTGTTGCA
>JAITLW010000233.1 GCA_031277715.1 Sphingobacterium sp.
AGTGCCGGTTCAAGACCTTGTAGCTTGGAATGGATTGTCGTCTAAGAGCAAGGTTGTGGGACGTGTTCTGATTGTGGAGAAACCTGTTGATTCCCGTTTGGCGGAGAATGTAAAGACTGCGACAGCTAAAAGGAAAAACACGAATGTGGTCTATACGGTGCAAAGAGGAGATTCTCTGGATCGGATAGCCAATAAATTTTCGGGAAGTTCGGTTTCTAAACTGAAAGCCGACAATGGTTTAAAAAGTGACATGATTAAACCAGGAATGAAACTTAAAATAAATAAAGGCTAGGGATGAAAAAGGTGCTGCTTAGTAAAGCCAAGCAGCATCTTCTTCATTGTCGATTTCTTCTAGTCTGACCTCAACATGCTCTTTCAGGATTGTAGATAGTTTTACACCGTAAAAGTCGCTAAATATAGGGAACTTATGGTGACTTCTATCAATGAGCACTGCCGTCCGCATTTTCTTTAATGGTACATTGATAAAGGCTCCTAGGGCATAGGCTAATGTACGCCCACTGTTAAGCACATCATCAACAATGATGACCGCTTTGTCTTTAGCCATTTCAACAGGTTGGTCTGTACTGGCTTCCAGATTTCTTTTACTCTTTTCTATATTGACCTTAATAAGTTCTATTTCTTTTTCAGGCGCTATTTCTTGAAGTATGCTTTGTAGGCGTTGCGCAAAAATATACCCCCGGTCAGCAATCCCAACGAGTACTACAGCTTTTTCTTCAAAGTTGTCTTCTAGGATCTGATAAGCGATGCGACGGGATTTTTGCTGTATCTGCTGCTTGTTTAATATAAGAGTTTTCTTTGTTGACATGATGATTATTTGACTACGCTAATTTAGTGAAATTAGGAGAGAAGTTCTATACAATACACGTGAAAATTATTTAATGCGGGATGAATAAAAAAAGCCTAGATGGATTTCATCTAGGCTTTTATATTGTTCAAATAGAAACTAAGTCTATTTGTTGTCTTCTTTGTAGTTTGACGCATCTGCTGTCATAATCCTATCTTCGTCTTTTTTAGGCCTTCCTCCGTTATAGTAATAACGCTGCCAGTAAGCTTCATTAAGACTACTTACCATTACACCTTTACTCGAGGATGCATGCGCAAATTTGTCGTCTCCTAGATAGACACCTACATGTGTTATACTTTTACTTCTGATTTTGAAAAAAACTAAGTCTCCTGCTTGAAGGTCGCTTTTTCTGATGGGAGTTACATTGTCATATTGATTCCTGCTGTTGTATCCGATTGTGGTATTGAATACGTTTTCATAAACAGCCAAAGAGAACTTGGAACAATCTATGCCTTTTTTGGAATCTCCGCCTAGTCGGTAGGGAGTACCTAACCAATCATAGACAAACTGATAAAGTTTTGTGCTTGTTGTAGTATTAATAGCTACACCCATAATCTGAGAAAAGTACTCTTTTGTAAGATTGTCCTGATCTCCTGTTTTACTTTTGTTTGTTGTTTGTGCGTGCGACACTAGACAAAAGCCTATAAATAGCATACTCGCTATTATCTTTTTTGTTTTCATTAAATCGCTTTATTTAATTACAACTTTCCTTCCGTAGATGTATTTCTACACATCGACATCAACGAAGATAGGGTATTATGGTTGCGGTTCCAAACTATTTTACATTTTTTTAACAAAACTTTAACTTTTTAACTTGCCTAAATGCTTGTATTACAAAGGGTACTCTGTTTGTCCTTCCGTGTGTATTGTAAAATGTTATTTCTGATATATTAACGAACCGGTGTATTTGATTGCAAACTTGGATTCGGTAGAGATAACGGGTTAATATTTCTATTTTATTAAAATAAATTTGCATTTGTTGATATAGTTGTATTATCTTTATTCAAAATTTGCAAAAGAGATGTTTTTAAGCACGATTATTTCAACAACTATTATTACCACCGGGATAGATTCTGGAGGAGGTAGTTCTATGGTGAAATGATTAAGCGCAGCGAATATATAGAGCCTTCCTCCAGAAAAGAGGAAGGCTTTTTTTTTGAACTATTTTAACACAAACTAATATAAAACTAATGAAGGTATTAAAATTTGGAGGGACTTCGGTAGGTACAAAAGAGAGTATCCAAGAGGTGTTGGCAATCGTTAAGGACTCTTTTGATAAAGGAGAAAAGCCACTTGTTGTTTTATCAGCAATGTCGGGGGTAACGAACTTGCTGACCCAAATGGCAGAACATGCTGCCGAAGGAAAGCCGTTTGATGAGAATCTGAAAGTGCTGGAGGAAAAGCATTTTGATGTTGTAAAGAGTCTTATCGCGGTCAAATTCCAAAATCCGGTATTTACCAAGTTAAAGCTTATGCTCAACGACCTGGATGAAATCCTACAAGGTGTCTTTGCTTTGAGAGAGTTGAGCATGCAGAGCAAAGACCTGATTGTTTCGTTTGGCGAGCGCTTTTCAAATTATCTGGTTTCTAAGATTATGGAGCAATATATACCGGAGTCCGAGTATATCAATGCTTCTCACTATGTTAAGACGGACTCCAATTTCGGAAATGCTCACATCAATGAAGAGTTGACGACACAGCTTATCCAGGCTTTGTCTTATACCCATGCAGACAAATTATTATTTGTTACCGGTTTTATAGGATCCAACGATAAGGGACGTGTGACGACATTGGGCCGTGGAGGTTCCGATTATACTGCCGCCATCTTTGGATCTGTCTTAGGGGCTTCTATTATCGAAATCTGGACCGATGTAAACGGAATGATGACAGCCGATCCGCGGATTGTTAAAAAGGCATTTTCGTTGCCTATATTATCTTATACAGAAGCAATGGAACTCTCGTACTTTGGCGCCAAGGTAATCTACCCGCCGACGATGATTCCGGCATTCATGAAAAAAATACCTATCGCTATCCGTAATACCTTCGAACCGCATTTGGCAGGGACAGTTATTCAATTTGAATCGGATAAGTCGAGTTATCCTATAAAAGGTATATCGTCTATTTCAGATATATCCATTATTAATCTTACAGGAAGTGGAATGATTGGCAAGTCTGGTTTTTCCGGTCGACTGTTTACAATGTTGGCAAGAGAGCAGATCAATGTGATCCTAATCACACAATCATCCTCTGAGCATAGTATAACATTTGCAGTCAATCCACAGGATGCAGCGAAAGCCTTGCAATTGATTGCTGTTGAATTTGAATTAGAGCTTGATGCTAATAAGCTTATCATGCCAGAGTTGGAAGAAAATCTTTCTGTCTTGGCTATTGTTGGCGAAAATATGAAGCGTACTCCGGGTATATCAGGACGGTTGTTTCATGCATTGGGGCGGAATGGTATAAATGTACGCGCTATCGCTCAAGGCTCTTCCGAATTCAATATATCGGTTATTATTTCAAAAGATGACCTTGCCAAGGCGTTGAATGCTGTGCACGATGCGTTCTTTGCCGAGTTGAAAAAGACCTTACATGTCTTTAATCTAGGTACAGGTAATATCGGTGCTACATTATTTAAGCAGCTTCATGAGCAGCATGACTTTCTATTGGACAATAATGATATCGAGGTAAAGGTCGTTGGGATTTCTAACTCCCGGAAAATGCTCTTTAACGAAGCAGGAATTAATCTAGAGGGCTGGCAAGAGGATCTGGAAGGCAATGGCGAGATAGCAGACCTATCGGGTTTTATGGAAAGAATGCGGGCGATGAATCTGCCGAATTGCGTTTTTATTGATAATACAGCGAGCAAGTTGCCTGCTACCTATTATGAAGACATCTTTAAGTCCAATATATCTATCGTAACATGTAATAAGATAGCTAATTCGGGAGATTATGCACAGTATCGTTCGTTGAGAGACACTGCACGCGTACATGGCGTTGACTTTTTCTATGAGACCAATGTAGGAGCCGGGCTACCTATTGTACGTGTTTTAAAAGACCTGATGATGAGTGGGGACCGGATTTTAAAGATAGAAGCAATTCTGTCGGGTACGATCTCTTATATCTTTAATAATTTCGTTGGCGATGCTTCTTTCTATGAAGTTGTGAAAAAGGCACAGGAGCTGGGGTATACAGAGCCTGATCCACGTGATGATCTAGGAGGAGTGGATTTTATGCGTAAAATGTTGATTTTGGCAAGAGATGGAGGTCATGTGATCGAAGCATCTGATGTCGATTTAGGTGCTATCCTGCCTGAGTCCTGTTTGCAGGCGGCCTCTGTTGATGAGTTTTATGCCGAATTATTGAAAGCTGACCAGTATTTTAATGCGTTGAAGGATAAAGCGGCGAGCGAAAATAAAGTAATCCGTTACATCGGTACATTGGAAGATGGTAAGGTGAAGATCTCTTTGCAGATGGTCGATAGCTCACATCCTTTCTTTGCACTATCCGGCAGTGATAATATCATCTCGTTTACAACGGAGCGGTATAAAGAACGTCCGCTGGTCGTGAAGGGACCTGGAGCCGGGGCCGAAGTAACAGCAGGAGGCGTATTTGCCGATTTAATTAATGTCGGTGCCAGGTAAGCCGTTGCATAAGATATTTGATTCAGTTTAACAGTCGAGTTATGAACGAAATAAAATTAGATAAGAAAGTAAACTTTGATAATATAAAAGATAAGGTGCGGGTGTTTGCACCTGCTACCGTGGCAAATATGATCTGTGGCTTTGATATCCTGGGCTTTGCTGTCAATGAACCCGGCGATGAGGTCAAGATGTATCGCGTAGCCGAGCCGGGGGTCCGTATCCGTTCGATAGCAGGGGATGACGGGCGCTTGCCTCTGGATGCCGACCGTAATACAGTGAGCGCTTGTGTGAAGATGCTGCTGCGGGATCTGGGAGTTGCGGATACCATCGGTGTAGAGATTGAGCTTATTAAGCATATGCCAATAGGTTCTGGCCTGGGCTCGAGCTCTGCGAGTACCGTTGCTGGTCTGTATGCTATTAATGCTTTGTTGGGAACACCTCTTACGAAAGAAGAGTTAATGCCCTACTGTGTAGAAGGGGAGCGCCTGGCGTGTGGACATGGACATGCTGATAATGTCGCACCAGCATTGATGGGGGGAGTCACGTTGATTCGCGGACAAGAAGCACTGGACGTCATAAAGCTTCCGGTACCCGGAGATCTCTATGCCGGAATTGTATTTCCACAGGTCGATGTACCGACACGGGATGCCCGCCAGCTCATAAAAGATAAGGTGCTGTTGAAGGAAGCTGTCGTGCAATGGGGCAATATTGCAGGGTTGATTGCAGGTCTTTTTCAAAATGATTATGATTTGATAGGTCGCAGTATGCAGGATGTCTTGATCGAACCTACACGCGCTATTTTGATCCCTGAATTTTATGAAATGAAGCGGATCGCCCTAGAATGTGGAGCGTTAAGCTTCGGGATATCGGGATCTGGACCGTCGGTCGTAGCCATCTCCAGAGGAGAAGATATCGCTCGTGTAGCGACAGTTAAGATAAAAGAACACCTGTCGTCAAAAGAAATCGATAGCTATCAGTATGTGTCTGCTGTTAATGTCGAAGGGCCTCGACTGTTGGAGTTTGACAACGCATAGAAAAGCCCAAAACTAACTAATGACCATTGAAAATTATATACATATGAAATACTCATGTTTAGCGGAGCATAAACAGTCATGAGTATTCCATTCCGATAATTCGGAACAAGCTAGTGACAGATAACAGTCAAATTATATACATATGAAACTTTACAGCACAAATAATAAAGCATTGCGTGTTTCTTTTCAAGAAGCCGTTTTCAACGCTCTCCCTCAGGATAAGGGATTGTATATGCCAGAAGTCATCCCACAATTAGATCCTTTTTTTATCCAGAATATACAACAGTATTCACTTCAGGAGATCGCTTTGACGGTGGCTTCAGCATTGATCGGTGATGATATCCCCAAGGCTGACTTGAAGAAGATTGTAGATGATGCCATTAATTTTGATGCCCCTGTCAAGTTCTTGAATGCGGAGACGGCTGTTTTGGAATTGTTCCATGGACCTTCTTATGCTTTCAAAGATTTTGGAGCTCGTTTTATGAGTCGGGTCATGGGGTATTTTTCTCAAAAAGGTGATCAGCTCTTGGATGTATTGGTAGCGACATCAGGAGATACCGGTGGAGCAGTGGCTTTAGGCTTTTTAGGAGTTGAAGGAACGCGTGTCACGATTTTGTACCCTAAGGGAAAAGTATCTAAGGTACAGGAGGAACAGTTGACTACTAACGGGCAGAATATTAGAGCCCTGGAAGTAGATGGTACATTTGATGACTGTCAGGCTTTGGTGAAAGAGGCTTTTAATGATACCGAACTTAATAGTGTCTTGCGTCTCACATCAGCAAACTCAATCAATATCTCCCGATTGATTCCTCAGACATTCTACTACTTCTGGGCTTATGCGCAATTGAAAGCTCAGGGGATTTCTGAAGTCGTATTTACAGTGCCTAGTGGCAATTTTGGAAATATCGGTGCTGGGTTATTGGCCTATAAAATGGGACTTCCGGTAACGCATTTTGTCGCAGGGACAAATGTAAATGATACTGTTCCCCGTTTTCTTCGTTCGGGTAACTATGAACCCAAGCCTTCCGTACAAACACTAGCCAATGCTATGGATGTAGGTAATCCAAGTAACTGGGTCAGAATACAAGATATGTTTGATGGAGATTTAGAACACCTTCGAGGTATGATCTCTTCGTATACCTATGATGATGTTGCGACTGAACAAGCGATGAAAGAGCTGTATGAAAAATATAATTACATAGCTTGCCCTCATACTGCGATAGCTTATCTGGCATCGGAGGCGTATCGTAGAGATACACCGGGGACCTACGCTTCGGTGTTTTTATCAACGGCACACCCTTGTAAATTTCCAGACGCAATAGACGAAGCGGTATTTGCCAAAGTAACTCTTCCTAAGGGAGCAGTAGATTTGTCCAATAAACTTAAGCTGGCTACTGATTTAAAAGTCAGCTACGAAGATTTTAAAGCCTATTTACTCGCTAGCAGATAGGCTGATCGTCCTAATAACCGAAAAGAGCAGTATCCGATAGGAACTGCTCTTTTTTTGTTTAGTTTGGAATAAAATTTTGAAAAAGTTTAAAATAAATAATATTGTTTGCTTCTTCAGTTTTATTTTTGTGCGATGAATACGATAATCTTACAAAAAGGTAAAGATAAAGCTGCCTGGCAACTACACCCCTGGGTGTTTTCTGGAGCGATTGGCAAAATAAATGGCCGCGTACAACCAGGAGAGGTTGTGGCGGTATATAATATAGAACAGGAGTTCATTGCTTATGGCATCTATAATAATACATCGCGCGTTGCAGTCCGTTTGTTGGAATGGAATCCGGCGAATGAGATTAATGAAGACTGGTGGAGGTTGCGTGTAAGAAAGGCCATTCAGAATAGAAAACATTTGTTGACGGCAGATAATGATGCGGTCCGTTTGATTTTTGCAGAAGCTGATTTTTTACCCGGACTGATTGCGGATAAATATGCAGACTATATTTCTATTCAGGTTCATTCGGCAGGGATAGAACAGGTCAAAGGACTTATCGTTGATGAATTGGTGAATCTCCTGCAACCTAAGGGGATTTACGAAAGAAGTGATTTGAAGTCTAGAGACTATGAAGGGCTACCAGATAGTAATGGCGTATTGTGGGGAGAATTACCTCCCGATTTTGTTGAAATCGTGGAAAACGGGATCCATTATAAGGTAAATATCATTGATGGTCAGAAATCAGGGTTCTACTGCGATCAGCGTGAAAACCGCTTTTTGACGGCTCAATATGTCAAAGGCAAGCGGATGCTGGATTGCTTCTGTTATTCGGGTGGTTTTACTTTAAATGCTTTTCGGGCAGGGGCTGATGAAGTTGTCTCTGTTGACAGTTCCGCGTTAGCGATAGACACCTTAAAGGAAAATGTGAAGTATAATGGTTTTGATGAGACAAAACATGTAGCGGTTCAGTCTGATGTAAATAAGTACTTGCGCCAGTTGGGAGAGGGGGGAGAAAAGTTTGATGTAATTGTGCTGGATCCACCAAAGTATGCACCCTCTAGATCGACGTTAGAAAAAGCTTCGAGGGCTTATAAAGATTTGAATCGTAGGGGATTGATGTTGTTGGAGAGTGGTGGTCTATTGGCAACTTTTTCTTGTTCTGGAGCAATGGATATTGAGACCTTTAAGCAAGTTATAGCTTGGGCTGCTTTGGATGCAGGTAAAGAAATCCAATTTATTAGACAGTTTTCGCAACCGGAGGATCATCCCGTTCGTGCTTCTTTCTCCGAAGGTGAATACCTGAAGGGATTATTGGTGCGTGTATTGTAAGAAAGCAAGTTGAAATGCTGTGATAAGAAAGTCGGTAGAAATACGATTCCTTATCACAGCATTATATTATTACCACCGGATCAACGCCGATCCCCAAGTAAAGCCTGCTCCAAATGCGGCTAGACAAACCAAATCACCTTCTTTGATCCGGCCTTCTTCCCAAGCTTCTGAAAGCGCTATTGGTACGGATGCAGCAGTAGTATTTCCGTATTTTTGAATATTATTGAACACCTTATCATCCGCTAATCCCAATGTTTTCTGTACAAACTGTGATATACGGAGATTGGCCTGATGCGGTACCAGAAGGTCTATATCGGCAGGTGTTAGCTCGTTTTTAGCTAACGCTTCACCGATGACTTCCGGAAATTTTACCACTGCCTTTTTGAAAACGGCTTGACCATCCATATACGGAAAAGCACTTCCATCTTCTAGCATTTTAGGAGTCACGAACATTCCTCCCAGTTCCTGATCGGGCCATTCTGGTCTGTTTTCTAAGCCTTTTCCTCCCGATGCTCCAGGGTAATACATCGCTAGTTTTTCGGCATCCGCACCATCCGAGTGAAGGTGGGTACTCAAGATACCTTTGCCCGTTTCAGTTGTTGGTTGCAGTACGGCGGCACCCGCTCCATCACCAAATATCACGGATACGGCGCGACCTCGTGTCGAAAAGTCCAAAGCAAAAGAATGTTTTTCTGAACCGACCACCAGTATGTTTTTATACATTCCTGTTTTTATAAATTGGTCGGCTATAGACAATGCGTAGACAAAGCCCGAACACTGGTTACGGATGTCTAATGCTCCGATTTCTCCCATGCCCATTTCCCTTTGGAGCAGTACGCCACAGCCTGGAAAATAATAGTCTGGAGATAGGGTGGCAAATATGATGAAGTCGATATCTTTAGCCGTTGTTTTTGCACGCTCTATAGCGATCTTGGCCGCTTCAATAGCCATTGATGTCGTCGTTTCCTCCAGACGGTCGGCATACCGTCTTTCCTTGATGCCGGTACGTTCTTGGATCCACTCGTCGGTGGTATCCATGAATCGGGTAAGGTCATTGTTGGTATACACATTTTTAGGAACATAGTGTCCTATGCCTGCTATTTTAGATTGGAACATGATCTTGTAATTCTAGTCGTTAATAATCCAATTGTTTTCAACCCATCCGCTGATTAGGATGGCCTTTTATTCAAAGAGGTCCGTCCATAGGGAGGAAATTACTACAAAATTACGGTTTTTTTGAAAAATACACTACTTTTGCGCTATGGGTGTAGAAACCGCACAAGAAACCTTTACGCTTGAAGAAATATTAGCTTCTGTAAAAGAAAGCCATAAGCTTATTCTTTGGAATGATGATATCAATACGTTTGATCACGTAATCTATTGTCTGATCCATCATTTGCAATATACAGAACCACAGGCCGAGCGTATTGCTTGGAAGGTGCACACTGAAGGCAAATGCGCTGTGTTAGAAGGGCCTTATGTGGAGCTGGAGATCTATCGAAAGATATTGAAGGCAGAAGGTCTTACCGTTTCGGTGGAGTAGCTTTTGCTTGGTAATAATACAGTTACGATAGTCCCTTATTCTGTTTTATTCTCCATTTTTGTAGCTTACGAACTCAATCTAAGCTATGCAACTTAAATTACTATTTACCCTTTTTTTTGCCCTTCCTTTATTTATATATGCGCAACAAGGCCAGTTTAAAGTCACTGTCGTAGAGGAGTCGACCAAAGAGCCTGTTCTTGGAGCCAGTGTCTCGTTGTTGCACGCTGTTTCAAAGGCACCCGTAAAGGGACGGCAGACGGATGGTAACGGAGTCGCTTCTATTGATGGGCTACCTGCCGGTACTTATCTTGTAAAGATCAGTTTTGTAGGAATGCTTGATTATGAACGGGAAGGTGTGGTAATCGCAGCTAATAAGACAAATGATATCGGTGTTGTATCCCTTTTTGAGAGTGGTCGTCAGCTGGACGAGATTGTGGTAAAGGGACGTCTGCCCGAATTGCAGTTGGGAATTGATAAAAAGGTGTTTGATGTCTCCCAGAGTATTGTTAGTGTAGGTGGTACGGCGCAGGATTTACTAGCCAATGTTCCTACCTTACAGGTGGATATGGATGGTTCTGTGAGTTTGAGAGGGTCTAACAGTGTTCGTATTTTGATAGATGGCAAAGAGTCTGCTATGGCAGGTTCTGATGTTAATAAATTGCTCCAGTCGTTACCGGCTGATGCCGTTGCTAAGGTAGAAATCATTACGAACCCCTCAGCAAAGTATGATGCGGAAGGGCAATCCGGAATTATCAATATCGTGTTGAAGAAGAATGTCCGCACTGGGTTTAACGGGGTGGCAAATGCTTCTGTTGGTAGTTACGATAATTATAACGCGGGGATTACGTTGAATTATAGGGACAGGAAGTTTAATTATTTTGGAGGATATAATTATAGGAATGGCCGTAATGTAGGCGAGGGGGGAGTACGTACGGTACAGCTGTTTGACGGTTTGCAACAGGATAACAGTGAAATCACCGAATCGAACTCTGAAACATTCCGAAAGGGAATAAATAATTCTTTTCGTTTAGGAACGGATTATTATGCGAATGAAAAGACGACGATTAGCGTAGGAGCCAATTTGAGTTTGAGGGATAATAAAAGAGGCGAAGATATTTTTTACAACTATTATAACCGTCCCGATTATGGCAGTTCTAGTTCCCGTGAATCCAGACAGAAAGAAAAGGATCTGGGATACGATATCAGTTTTGATTTTAAGCGTACTCTACGTAAGGAGGGAGAGGAGTTGACGGCTAATGTAACTTATGGCTACGACAAAGAGGATGGTACGAATGACTATATACAGCACTACGATACGACTTCTACTATCTCCAAAAGTATACGAAACAATACAACCAATGAAAGTGGCCGGAATTGGAATTTTCAACTGGATTATGTTTTGCCATTAGGCGAGAACCATAAGTTCGAAGCCGGGTACCGTACGATATTACGCTCGTCGGATGAAGGACAGCGTTCGAATAAATTAGTAGGAGGAGTGCTTGAACCAGATTATGGGGTAAACAATGATTTTAATATGAAATCGGGTGTTCATGCATTGTACGCTAACTATCAGCGTATGTTATCTCAACGGATAGGGCTACAATTAGGATTGCGTGCAGAGGATGCTTTTCTAAATACGACTATCCGTAGTTATGATCCATCTCTCATTAATAAAGGGACAGATGTGATGCCAGGCAAGCTCGATTACTTTCGAGTATATCCGAGTTTGTTTTTAACTTATGACGTTAACGCGGAAGGTGATAAGGTGCAGTTGAGTTATTCTAGACGGGTACAACGTCCAAGGGGCTGGCAAGTCAATCCTTTCGTGGACTTATCAGACGAGACGAACTTTAGACAAGGTAATCCGGAGTTGATGCCCGAAGATATCCATGCTGTAGAGATGAGTTTTGCGAAGTTTTATTCGGGGTGGAATTTCCTTGCTTCGGCATACTACCGTCGTATAAACGATGTTACGCAACCGTTTCAGTATGATCAAAATGATCCGATAGCAGCTATTTATTTGGCTGATAATCCCAATGCTACTTTTATGCGTTGGGAAAACATAGGTTCCAGAAATAATGCCGGGTTTGAGGTCGTGTCTAAGGTGAATATTTTTCCCTGGTGGGATATCACCGGCAATGGAAATGTTTTCTATTTTAAAATAGAACCGAATGAAGGGTATAATGTTCGTTCTTCTGACGGACTCTCCTGGAACGCAAATCTAACGACAAACCTTAAGTTGGCAAAATTGACCTCTCTTCAGTTGCGTGGCGATTACCGTGCTCCAATGAACAGTTTGCAGGGGCAGATGAAAGCCATGAAGGGGGTAGATCTAGCTTTAAAGCAAGACGTGTTGAAGGGGAAAGGCAGTGTCACGTTTAATGTTCGTGATTTATTTGATTCTAGACAGTTTGGTGGCGATAGTTATCTGCCTTCTCAGTATTCGGACCGGTACTTTAGATGGTCTAAGCGTACATTTACGCTTGGCTTCTCTTACCGTTTCGGAGTACAGGATTTGACCAAAGGCAGAAAGAAAAATGAAGACATGCCTTCCGATGAAAACACGGGCGGTTATTAGGTTTTTCTTTTAAACTACTAAGTGTAGGAATTACATTAAGTATTTGTATATTTATTGGTATAATTTTGATTATAGATTTGAACCTGAATAGTTTTCGATGACTTTTGGGTAATTCAACGACCGTAAATAAAAAATATTTTAATGAAACTATCATGATTTATTCGATCACAGGAGAGAATGAATCCGATAGCTTCCTCACAAATGAAAAACAAATTTAACCAGATGAAAACTAGCTTTATTTCAGCTTGCTTAATGATGGGAATGTTTTCCTTTTCAGCAGCACACGCGCAAGGCAAAAAGAGCTTCGAGGCTGTCGCTCCAACCTATGAATTGATGAACCTGCCAAAGGTAGATTTGGCAAAGTTCAAGAAGAACAAAAACGGAGCCTACGTGATATTTGATGGTAGTTCCCTAGAGGGTTGGCGTGGGTATAATAAGACCTATGTTCCTAATAAATGGACTATAGAGGATGGCGCACTTAAGTTTTCTAAAAAACCTAGTGTTGATAAGCCTGAAGGTGGCGATATTATTTTTGCACACGATTTCAAGAATTTTGAACTGGAGTTTGAATGGAAGATATCTGAAGCTGGAAATTCCGGTGTGTTTTTTCTAGCCAAAGAGGTTAAAGGTCAACCGATTTATATATCAAGCCCAGAATATCAAATTCTGGACAACGAGAAGCATCCGGACGCAAGTAAGGGTGTTGATGGAAATAGAAAGTCTGCATCACTCTATGATATGATTCCCGCAAAGCCTCAGAATGCAAAGGCGGTAGGAACGTGGAATAAATCGAAAATTGTCGTTCAAGGAGAGAAAGTTCAACATTTTCAGAATGGTAAGAAGGTCGTAGAGTATACGGTGAGAACCCCTGAATGGAATAAATTACTGCAATCGAGTAAGTTTAGCCAGGATAAGTGGCCTCTAGCTTTTGAATTACTTTCTAAAGTGGGCGCTGAACCGGGTGTGATTGGTTTTCAGGATCATGGAGACGATGTCTGGTATCGCAATGTGACCGTTAAAGTACTGCCTTAATGCGTGTGTTTATGGCGGGATGGAAGGCCGTAATTGTATGTGCTTTCCTCTGTTCGGTCTGTTTACTCAACGTGTTTGCCCAGAGCGAACGAACGTTTTACCCTGTAGGGGCGGAGGTGTTAAAGGGAAGGGGCAAAGAAATGCAGCATGAAGCTTCGCTTGGGCGCCTCCCGAGTCGATTACAAGGGCAGGTTCGAGGTGCTGTCTGGAATTTGGGACAGAATGCCGCTGGCGTATATGTGGATTTTCGCACTGATGCTGATACTATAGTTGTGCGCTATGCCGTATCCGGAGGTCTGAACATGCCACATATGCCGACTACGGGTGTCAGTGGCGTTGATTTATATCTGAAAGAAGCCAATACATGGCGCTGGGCGTACGGAAGTTACCAATTCAAGGACACGATACAGTATACCTTTAGTAATATCGGTAACAATAAAGAGGGCATATATCGTTTATACCTACCCTTGTATAATACGGTAAAGTGGCTTGAAATAGGTGTAGAGAAATCACAGCAGTTTTCTTTTGTGGGTAACCAGGGAAAAACGGCTCCTATCGTGGTGTATGGAACTTCTATCGCACAGGGTGCCTGTGTTTCGCGCCCGGGTATGGCTTGGACAAATATTGTGGGGCGTTCTTTGGATAAGGAAGTTATCAATCTGGCTTTTTCAGGAAATGGACGATTGGAACAGGCTGTGTTGGATCTGATTGCACAGGAAGATGCTGCGGTATATGTTTTGGATTGTCTTCCTAATTTAGCAGTCACTCCTCAACGCAGTGAAAAGCGATTGGATTCCTTGATTGTGGGAGCAGTCAAAACTATTCGGGCAAAACACCCAAAAACTCCAATTATTCTTACCGGGCATAGTTCGGCATTTACTCCGGGGTTTATGAATAAAGGTACACTAGCGGAGTATGAAAAGTCTACAGAAGTAGGGAAAGCTACTTTTGACCGCTTAATAAAAGAGGGTAACAAAAATCTATATTGGTTAGATAGCCGAGCGATAGCTTTGGATGTCAACTCCACCGTAGATTATGCCCATCCCAATGATTATGGTATGGACAAGATAGCACAGGCCTATATTCGCTTGCTTCAAAAAATATTAAAATAGGGAAGGGAGTTTTAACTCTTCCCTATTTTAAAAAATATGCTGTAACTCCTTGAGGTCTCTGATCATATAGTTTACGTCTGTGGGTTTATCTGCCCCTGTACTGTTAAAATATATTGCTTCTAGACCTGCGTTTTGTGCTCCCCGCACATCGGCATCAATATTGTCTCCAATCATAATAGAAGTCGTTTTTTCAGCCTCTCCATTACTTATGGCGTGGTCAAAGATACGCGGATCGGGTTTGTTGACTCCAAATACCTCGGATATAACGATTGTTTTGAAGTAGTCTGCTAGATGGCTATGTTTCAGTTTAAGTTCACAGGCTTCTTTAAATCCGTTCGATATGAGGTGGAGGTTGTATTTGCCTTGTAGGTAGGCGAGCGTCTCATGTGCGTTGGGGAATAGGTTTGTCTTTGTAGGACAGAGCTTGAGGTATTCTTCTTCAAAGGCAACTGGGAATAGCTCTGGATCGACACCAAGTTGTGTAAAAGTGTCTGCAAATCTTAATTTTCTTAATGTAGGCTTGTCTATCTTACCATGATGGTATAAGGCCCATACGCGGTGATTGTTCAGTGTGTAGGTTTCAATAAATAAGTCTGCACGGCCGCTCCCAAAAAGTCGGTCAAATTGAAACGTGGTGTAGAGCTCTTGTAATGTCTCTTCTGCATTCTTGTCAAAATCCCAGATGGTATGATCCAGGTCGAAAAATATGTCTTTTTTTTGCTTGAACATATACAAACCTACATAAATTCGATATTGTAAACAATATAATGCTATTCCCCTCTTTTTCTTATTAGTGTCATAAAACACGGGCTATTTTATTATGCACCTATATTTACTTATTTTTGCTGAAATAGCATTTATGAGAAGAGCACTCTTTTGGTTTTATCTACTGGCTTTATATGCACTTTGCCAATTAATAGGGTGGGGATATATGTTTATAAAGCATGTCCCGGATAGAAAGGGGATGATTATTGGTGAGGGATTGATTTTTATAGTCATTTTTGTGCTTGCTGTAATCAAGTTGAAAAAACATTTGGAACGCGAACGCTATTACCAACAGCAACAACAGAATTTCCTGCTTTCGGTAACACATGAGTTGAAATCGCCCTTGGCTTCTGTTAAGCTTTATTTGCAGACTATCTTGAAGCGGGACTTGGATCGCGAACAGCAGAAGACTTTTTTGTCCAACTCGTTGAAAGATATTGAACGTCTTGATTATTTGGTGGAGAATGTTTTGTTGGCTACCAAATTGGAAAACAGGACTTTTATTCTGCCTAAAGAGGATTTTGATTTTTCGGAATTAATTGAGGAGATTTTAGATAGGCTTCAAAAAAATGCGTGCAAATCAGAGATTATTAGACCGCAAATCGAACCGGGAATTGTCCTGCATGCAGATAAGTTTGCAATTACTAATGTGGTGACCAATCTTGTTGAGAATGCCGTCAAATACTCGCCACCTTGTGCCAATGTAGAAGTGAGTCTCAAGAAAAAGGATAATAACCTTGTTTTTTCTGTTGCCGATCATGGAGCAGGTATACAAGATGAGGAAAAGAGACTTATCTTTAATAAATTCTATCGCGTAGGAAATGAATCTACCCGCAAAACCAAAGGAACTGGTTTGGGGTTATATATAGTAAAATCTGTATTGCAAAAACATGATGCTACAATTAGGGTAATGGATAACAAACCTTCTGGAAGCATCTTTGAAGTAACATTTGAAAATTATGCAAGCTAAGCAAAGGATACTCTTAGTCGAAGACGAGGAACACTTGTTGGAGGCCATCAAATTAAATTTAGAATTAGAAGGGTACCGTGTCACTACGGCTACCGATGGTAAGAAGGCGTTGAAAATCTTCAAAGAAGAACGCTTCAATCTGATCATTTTGGATGTAATGATTCCTGAAATCGATGGTTTTCAGGTAGCAGAAACTATCCGTCTTCAGAATACAGAAGTGCCTATTATGTTTCTAACGGCCAAAAATAGCAGTGAGGATCGTATTACAGGTTTAAAGAAAGGTGCAGACGATTATTTGGTCAAACCATTTAACCTGGAAGAGCTCATCTTGCGCGTTGGAAATCTGATCCGTAGAGGAATGAAAGGGGACGAGTTGAAGGAGCTTAATTCTTATACGATCGGTGATAAGACTATTTATTTCAACTCCTATGAGTTGCACCTAGCGGATGGTACGGTGACTTCGTTGACAAAAAAGGAAACGATGCTCCTAAAGTTGCTTATCGAGCGACGCAATGAAGCCGTTTCTAGAGAGCAGATTTTGGAAACTGTGTGGAACTATGATGTATATCCTTCTACACGTACAATTGATAACTTTATTCTGACTTTTAGAAAGTATTTTGAACCAGATCAAAAACATCCTATTTATTTTCATTCGATAAGAGGTGTCGGTTATAAGTTCACAGATAACATCGACGGACAGGCTGAATAATTATTTGTAAAATTGATATAACAGAACCGGCAGGTGGCAGAAAAGATTTTGTATCTGTGAGCCTGCCGGACGACTATAAAAAGTCATAGCGATCCGTCAACTGACGGATCGTGTAATAATTATTAGCATATGAATACACAGCGGCGAATGATAATAATAGGTATAGGTGTTGTTGGTTTGGCCTATGCCGTTGTTTTTAAACATTATAATATTTCTATCTACTTATTGGGGATTATCGGTTACTTCATATGGAGTCAATACCGAGAAGGGACGGTGTTTTTAGCAACTCAGTCTTTCCATAAGCAAGATTACGAAAAGACAGAAAAGTTGCTTTCTGAGATTAAAAATCCAGATAACCTACGTAAAGGTAGACGTAACTTTTATGAGTTTATGAAAGGCAATCTGGCCTTAAAAAAAAATAATATAGAGGAGGCAGAGTATCATTTTCAATTGGCGTCGCGGTTACCTTGGCGTAGAGACAATGAGAAAGGGATGGTCCTGATTAATCTAGCCAATATTAATCTGCGGAAGAAGGAATATGATAGGGTGAAAACCTACTTGGACCTAACAGATAAGTTGGCTTTGACGCATAGACAACGTGATATCGTTGCAAAAATTAGAGAAGACGTAAAAAAATATAATTAAGAAATAGTGAGTACAACTTTACAGAACGATTTGTTTATCAAGGCTGCGCTTTCGCAGCAAGTCGAGAGACCTCCGGTATGGATGATGCGTCAAGCAGGACGTTTTATGCCGGAATATTGGGAGATTAAAAATAAATACAGCTTTTTGGAGATGTGTAAAACTCCAGAGATTGCTGCAGATGTGACGATGCTTCCAGTTGATCTTTTAGGTATTGATGCAGCCATTTTATTTTCGGATATCCTTGTCACCGGAGAGGCAATGGGAGGAGATCTTTCTTTTGAGCAAGGGGTAGGACCTCGTTTTTCGAATCCTGTCCGTACTTGGAAGGATGCCGAAAATCTATCGGTGGATTGTCTTGACAAATTGCAATATGTAGCGGATGCAATCCGTGTTATACAACAACGTCTTGATGGACGAATTCCTTTGATTGGATTTGCGGGAGCACCGTTTACTATACTAAGCTATTTGGTAGAAGGTGGATCTTCTAGAGATTTTAAGTTGACAAAGTTGATGTTGAATAATGAGCCTGAATTGGCGCACCTTATTCTTCAGAAAATAGCCGACCTGACGATTGCTTACTTGAATATGCAGATCGATGCAGGTGTTAATGCTGTTCAGCTTTTCGATAGCTGGGCTAATGCGCTATCGTGGAATGACTACCATACATTCTCGCATAAATACAATAAGTATATCTTAGCAAATCTGAAGCGTACAGTACCTGTAATATCATTTGCTAAAGGAGCATCTGTATTTGCACCTGTAATGGCTGAAAGTAACCCTGACGTTATTTCTGTCGATTGGAATGCGGATCTGCTAAATATCAAGAAAAGTCTGCCTGCAGGCATGGCTGTTCAAGGGAACTTAGATCCGTTTATCATGTATGCAGACAAGCCGGTGATTAAAGCTAAGATCCATGAGCTGTTCGAAAGAATGCGTGGGGAAAATGGCTTTATATGTAACCTAGGGCATGGTATTATGCCTGATATGCCATTTGACCATGTCAAATATGCAGTGGAGGTCATAAGAGAGTTTAGATACTAACGATTAGATTAAAAAAGGAAAAATTATTTAATTTTTCCTTTTTATTTTTGTGCTATGATATACCTATATGCGAAAGCGGTGCATATTATTTTTGTGATCTGTTGGATGGCGGGATTATTTTATATGCCCCGACTTTTTATCTATCATACCGAAGCAAAAGGTAAAGGGGAGGTCGAATATCAGATTTTGCATAAGCAGTTTACATTAATGGAAAACCGTCTGTGGTGGGTAATAACGACTCCAGCAATGTATATTGCAATAGCTTCAGCCCTACTGATGCTATATACGAGTCCTGGATTGCTGACGCTGGGGTGGATGCATGTCAAGCTGTTGTTTGTTGTAGGTATGGTTTTTTATCATTTCAGATCACAACGGATAATGCACGCACTTCGTGATGAAACTTCGACCTGGACTTCTACGCAGTTGAGGCTCTGGAATGAACTTTCTACAATACTGTTGTTTGCAATCGTATTTGTTGTTATTTTGAAATCAGCACTCAACTGGATATATGGCGTATTAGGCATTGTGTGTCTGGCAGTATTGCTGATGTTTTTGATTAAGCTTTATAAAACATATCGTAAATCAAAAGGAGAACAAGTAGATTAAAACTATTATGATAAAAGGAATTTTGACTTTAATAGCGGTAGTAGCGCTGACAACCGTTTCATTTAGCCAGGAACACAATTGGGCATTCGGTTTTTACGGGGATATAAATGTGAAGAAGGCTAGAGAAAGGACTTTTGGTATTCAGGCGAAGTATGACCTTGATAATCGGAGTGCATTGCAGGCACAGGTGCATGCTGGAGATACGGTTGTGGTTACTGGTGCTGATTATCTGTTTTCTCTTTTGAATAAAAGAAAAAGCAATTGGAATGTTTTTCTAGGGGTAGGTGCTTCTGGAGAATTTGTTCGTTATACAAAAGGGGAAGAGCTAGATTATAAACAGGTCAACAATGATGCATTTGTTATGAATGGACAAGTAGGAGTCAGTTATTACTTTTCTCCTGTTAAGCTATCCGTCTATGCTGGATATAAGATGAAGTACATTACGACCGATGAAAAATTCAAGCCCAACTATGCGATGTTGGGTGTGCGTTATCACTTATGGTAGAAATAAAAAAAGAGGATCAAGTCCTCTTTTTTTATTTATATGTTTTTGAGAATGGTATGTCCCATTCGGTCACGTTTAGTTTTTAAATACTCTTCGTTGTATACATTGGGCTCTATTTCGATAGGCACATTTTCAATAATCTCAAGTCCGTATCCTACTAAACCAGCTCTTTTTGTCGGATTGTTGGACATTAGTCTCATTTTCGAAACTCCCATATGGCGGAGTATCTGAGCGCCTACACCATAGTCTCTATGATCCGCTTTGAATCCCAGTTGGATATTAGCATCTACTGTATCGATACCTTCTTCCTGCAATTTGTAGGCGTGAAGTTTATTGATTAAGCCGATACCCCGTCCTTCTTGGTTCATGTATACGATGATGCCCTTGCCTTCTTTTTCAATCATTTCCATAGCTTTGTGGAGCTGAGGACCACAGTCGCAGCGGCATGACCCAAATATATCTCCCGTCATACAAGAGCTGTGTACACGTACCAATACTGGTTCGTCTTCTTTCCATTCGCCTTTGTATATAGCAAGGTGCTGTTCACCACTGTTTTTTTGGGTAAAAGCTTTCATCTTGAACTCTCCGTATGCCGTAGGCATTTTTACGGATACCTCTTCGTTGATTAATGAGTCGTGTTTTAGACGATACTCGATTAGATCCTCTATACTGATGATTTTGAGGTCAAAACGTTTGGCAACTTCCAGTAAATCAGGAAGCCTTGCCATTTCTCCGTCTTCCTTGAGTATCTCTACCAATACACCTGCTGGCTCGAAACCTGCAAGTCTTGCTATATCAACCGTTGCTTCGGTGTGTCCAGTACGACGTAGAACGCCTCCATCCATCGCTATCAATGGAAATATATGACCTGGACGACCTAATTCTTCAGGTTTAATGTTAGGGTCTATTAACGCCTTTATTGTCTTCGAGCGATCTGAAGCTGATATTCCTGTGGTACAACCATATCCCTGTAAGTCTACAGAGACGGTAAAGTTTGTTTCGTATATAGCTGTATTTTGGCCTACCATTGGGTGTAGGTTGAGCTCTTTACAACGCTCTTCCGATAATGGTGCACACACTAATCCGCGTCCGTGTGTCGCCATGAAGTTTATTATTTCAGGGGTAGCATTTCTAGCTGCAGTAATAAAGTCACCTTCATTCTCCCTGTCCTCATCGTCCACTACAATGATTACTTTTCCAGCCTTGATGTCTTCAATGGCTTCTTCGATTGTGTTTAATTTTATATCCATTGATATATTAGTTTTCCAATTACAAAGGTATATTTGATTTTTGTTCTTTTGATAATCAAGAAGTCAAAATCGGAATTAAGCCTTTTGTTTTTTGATTTTTAGTTTCTCTTTAATCCAGCCTAAGGCAAGTTGTGCTTTTATCTTGTATTGATCCATATCAAACAGTGCAGAATCCGTGGTGGATTTGTAGGTAAGGAACGCGGCTAAAGGCGTAAGCACGACTATGGCCATCCACATTCCCCAAAAAGGAGTGATAGCTCCATCTTTTGCTGACTTCTCTGCTACAGTCGATATGATATGGTATATAAGAAAGAATATGATCGATATGACTACGGGAGCACCTAATCCACCTTTTCTAATGATTGCACCTAATGGGGCTCCAATAGCAAAGAGGAGTAGACAAGAAATGGCTAGTGTGAACTTCCTATGGTACTCAATATCATAGCGGATATCCTTTTCAACTAGACCCTGATATTCGGTAGATCTATTGAAGGTGCCGTCTTTGAATTGCTGAATCTGTCCTAGCGCACTACTTACCACATTTCTTTTGTTGGACTCGGGGATGTAAGTTAGGATATCGCCATTGATTTTTATTTTGGCTTTTTCCCGGTTCCCCTCGTTATAGTATCGAGATGTATAAAGGATATTGTGTTTTAGTTCCTGCGCACTAATCCTGGAAACACTATCTAGCTCCATTCGGTTGGTGTCAGACTTAAGTTTAAGCTGACGTAGATTTAGCATCTGATGGTGTTGTTTGAAAAGGTTCTCATCGGTACGCTTCATTGCAAATACGTCCATATCAAACTTTGTCTCTGTTTCTTTGAAATAAAAACGGGTGAACTGCTGACGTGGGTCATAGGTCTTTGCATTGTTCGAGCGGGAGTCTTCATAACGAACGCCATCGATAAGCTTTAAGATCATGAAGCTTTGATCTCGTGAGTTGTACATATATCCTTCTTTTGCTACAAGGACATCACTCGCGGCATTGCCTTTTGATTTGTCGTAGATTGTGAGGTCGTATAGTACAGTTCCGTCCTGGCTTTTGCTTTTGGCTCGGATTGCATATCCCGGAATAGTATTGTTGAAGATTCCTGGCTTGATAAGAAAGTCTGCCTTTTTGTTGCGAACATCCCATAATAGGGATCCCATCTTTAGATTGACGACAGGCAGGATATAGTCGGAAAATAAAAAGGAACCCGCCGCAAATATCCCGACTAAAATAAATAGGGGACTCATGGCTTTTCGTAATGAAACACCTGCAGCTTTTATGGCAACCAATTCATAGCTTTCTCCTAGGTTACCAAAAGTCATGATAGAGGAGAGAAGCATGGAAAGTGGGAGGGCCATAGATAGCTGTACGGCACATTGATAGCCGATAAGCTCCATAATAACATACCACTCGAATCCCTTTCCGATAAGGTCGTCGATATACTTAAATAAAAAAAGCATCAAAAGCACAAACATCACGATACAAAATGTGACAATGAATGGCTTAATGAATGCTTGTAGTATTAATTTGTGTACTTTTTTCATGT
>JAITLW010000297.1 GCA_031277715.1 Sphingobacterium sp.
CAAAGTTTTCTGGATGGAATGAAAAATGGAATGAAGACATTGCCTGCTTACGAGAATGGTGATGGACAGTCTTATTTAGGAATGGTTCGTACGACAGGTTACTCACCAATACTTGAACTGATGCGTTTTTTTACGCCTTTTGGAGTTTCGCATTTTAATGGACGGCTGGCTTTGAAGGACAAGACCTGGCAGGATAGTGTGACTTACAGACAGGATGTTTCTGAATTTTTGAAGGTAATGGGAGGTAAGGAAGTTTATATTGGTACTTATATCGGAAACTATGATAAAGGCGGACATAAAGTAAGTTTGGAGTTAACGATACATCCAGGAGGATCAAACTACGCCAAGGATGTAGATATGATGGCGCTATTCAATACCACAAACGTGATGGAGATGGGGGGACAGGGATATCCAACATTGTTTGGTCAGGAAAAGGGGCTGGAGGTTGAGTTTACGTTAGATAAAGATATTAAGAACGCAAAGTTACGCTATATAACGACTGGTCATGGCGGATGGGGAAATGGTGATGAATTTGTTCCTAAGACAAATATGGTGTACCTGGACGGGCAATCTGTTTTCCAATTTACACCGTGGCGCGTCGATTGTGGTAGCTATAGATTGTATAATCCGGTGTCAGGAAATTTTGAAAACGGACTGTCGTCGTCCGATCTAAGCCGGTCCAATTGGTGTCCAGGCACAATCACGTATCCTCTATTTATAGATCTAGGAAACCTAAAAGCGGGTAAGCACCGCCTCCGCGTACAAATACCGCAAGGACCAAAAGAAGGCGATAGTATTAGCTTTTGGAACGTAAGCGGAGCATTATTATTCGATAAAGATTAAGGACAATAATGCGGATAAAATATATTTGGTTAATCCCTCTATTACTGATACTTGAGATAAGTGTCACTAAAGCTCAGGAGCCAGTAAAAATGGGAAAGCTCAAGAGTGCGAAACTAACGGAGGTATCGGGGATAGTTTCTTCCTACACTCATAGTAATATGTTTTGGGTGCACAACGATAGTGGTGATGAGGCGAATGTCTATCTGATTGATACCTTAGCCGATTTGAAAGCGACGGTACATCTGGAAGGAATAAATGTGGTGGATGCGGAGGATATAGCTTCTTTAATGATCGATGGCGTACCTTATCTACTATTGGCAGATATGGGCAATAACCTGCGGAACCGCGATACGCTCTCCCTCTTTTTATTTAAAGAGCCGGTATTGGACAAGCTTAAAGCATCTTATGTAATCGCTCGCGAGGATATTCTAGAGATCAAGTTTAGGTATAAAGATAAAAGAAGAGATGCTGAGGCGCTATTTGTTGACCCTATCGATAATATGATCTATATCATTTCGAAACGGGATTTTAGGTCTACATTGTTCAGACTGTCTTTTTCGAATGCAAGAAGCGGGGCTGTACAGGAGCTCGTCCCGCTGATGCAACTGCCGCTAACTTTTGCAACTGCCGCAGATATAAGGGCAGACGGTCGGTATATCGTGATTAAAAATCTGACTTCTGTCTTTCTGTGGAAGCGTGATGGGAATCAGGATGTCGTTTCGGCCTTGAAACGCCCTTATGTTTTGGCGCCTTACGAAATTGAACCTCAAGGTGAAGCAATTTGTTTTGACCGAAATAAACGTCGCTTTTATACTATTTCTGAACGTCCTTTTGGATTAGATTCTTATCTTTATGCGTATGAATATTAATTTTGCCCGCTACATTCTCGTAGCCACTTTTTTTATTGCAGGCTTTCAACTAAGAGCTGCTCAGGTAGATACAATAGAGGTCTTTTCGGAAAGTATGGGGAAAAAGATAAAGACGGTGGTGATTTCTCCTGAAGCGAAAGGAAAGCCAGTTCCGACACTATATCTTCTGCACGGGTATTCCGGTGATTATTCCAACTGGGTCAATAAGGTGCCTTATATCAAAACACTGGTAGACCGGTACAATTATATGGTGGTATGTCCCGATGGTGGCTATGGAAGTTGGTACTGGGATGTAAAGGGAGATAAGAATAATCAGTATGAGACCTTTGTGAGTAAGGAACTCGTTGCTCATGTCGAATCAAACTACGATGTCTGTCAAAGTAGAGAGAGTAGAGCGATCACCGGATTGAGTATGGGCGGACATGGAGCATTCTATATCGGTATACGCCATCAGGATGTGTACGGTGCATTAGGTAGTACGGCTGGAGGTGTTGATTTCAGACCATTCCCGAATAATTGGGAGATAGTCAATAGACTGGGGACATATGCAGATAATAAAGAAGCTTGGGACAGTCATGTCGTAATGGAGATGCTGCATCAAATCAAACCTAATAGCTTGAAGCTTTTCGTGGATTGCGGTACAGACGACTTTTTCTATACGGTCAATCAGAAGCTTCACGAAAAGATGACTTATCTTAATATACCACATACTTTTGTTTCTATGCCAGGGAAACATAACTGGGATTATTGGAGTCAATCCATACAATTACAAATGGCATTTTTTGACCAATTTTTCAGAAATTAATGTGTTAATTTCTTCTACCTATTTTTATGCGTATACAATTACTAATTAGTTGCCTAATTATATTCACTTATTTTAACACCTTTGGACAAGATAAAAATACAATTAGCGGTTATGTAAAAGATGCCTCTTCGGGGGAGCTTTTAATCGGAGCTGTCGTACAGGTCAAGGATGGACAACTGTCCACTGCAACGAATAGCTACGGTTATTTCTCGATGGATGTGTTTCAAAGTGAAGTTGATATAATTGCTTCATTTGTTGGTTATAAGCCTTATTTTGTTAAAGTCAATGTTTCGGAAAAGAAAAGGTTGGCTATCGAACTCGAACCTCTGGATAATATGCTGGAAGAGGTGGTGATATCTGGAAAGAAACGGAATAATAACGTAACGGATGCCCAAATGGGAGCGCTGAGTTTTACTATGGAGGAGGTGAAAAATGTTCCTGTACTCTTTGGCGAACGTGATATATTGAAGACGATACAGATGCTGCCAGGGGTCGCCAAAGGAGGGGAAGGCTCGTCCAATTTCTACGTACGCGGTGGTGGCGGAGATCAGAATCTTATTCTGTTGGACGAAGCTACGGTGTATAATGCCTCACATCTGATGGGCTTTTTCTCGACATTCAATTCGGATGCAATCAAGGATGTCGCATTGTACAAAGGAGGGATACCAGCACAGTATGGAGGGAGAGCCTCTTCTGTATTGGATATACGGATGCTGGACGGAAATAACAAGAAGTTCGCCGCTGAAGGAGGCTTAGGATTGATTGCATCGCGTCTCAAATTAGAAGGCCCTATTGTAAAGGATAAAAGTTCGTTTATGCTATCTGGAAGGCGAACTTATGCAGATTTGTTCCTGAAGCTTTCCAGCGATGAGAAAGTGAAGAAAAGCAAGTTGTACTTCTATGACCTAAATGCCAAGGCAAATTACAGATTCAATGATAAGAACACGTTGTATCTCTCCGGGTATTTTGGGAAGGACGATTTGGGCTACGGCGATCTGTTTAGTTTTGATTGGGGCAATGCCACGGCTACAGCCCGTTGGAACCATGTATTTAGCGAGAAGCTATTTAGTAACACAACCCTGATATATAGCGACTTTACCTATAAGGTGAATGTGTCGAGCGATGATACTAAGTTTAAGATTGCCTCCAAAATCGAGAATATAAACCTGAAGCAGGATTTTTCTTACTACCGGAATAATCGGAATACCTTTCGGTTCGGTATACAGGGGCTACGTCAAAAAATATCTCCAGCAAGCTTAGATGCAGCAGATAATTCTTCGGTCAATTCTATCGATATTGAAAAGCGGTACGGTATAGAAGCCGCTGCCTACGCTTCGCACGAGTGGAAACCTGCGGACTGGATTTCGTTGATATACGGACTGCGGGTTACCGATTTTATGGTTCAGGGACCGGGTACATTTTACGATTTTGATGAAGATGGCGATGTTGTTGGAAGTAAGGAATATGGAAGTACGATCATAAAGCATCACTTGAATCTTGAACCTCGACTGTCGATGTCGTTTATCCTAAATCAAGAGAACAGCATTAAGCTCTCTTATAATAGAATTGTACAGAACCTGCACCAGCTGACAAACACGACATCCTCGCTACCAACGGACCAATTTGTATTGAGTAGTGTCAATATTAAACCTCAGTATGCAGATCAGGTGGCCGTTGGCTATTTCCGCAACTTTGCGAACAACGCATATGAATTTTCTGTAGAGTCCTATTATAAATATATGGGAAATCAGATTGATTTTAGGAACGGTGCCGACCTGCAGGCTAATAAGTATCTGGAAGGGGAACTGTTATTCGGTCAGGGAAGAGCCTATGGCTTGGAGTGGTTGCTGCGAAAGACGCAGGGCCGATTCAACGGATGGGTGAGCTATACGCTAGGTAAGAGTGAGCGGCAGTTTGATCTAATCAATGATGGGAATTGGTTCAATGCGCGTCAGGATAGAACCCACGATGTCTCAGTGGTGGCGATGTATGAGCTGACAAAGAAATGGAGCTTGGGCGCCAATTTTGTATACTATACAGGCAATGCTATCACGTATCCAAGTGGCAAGTATAGCGTGAATGGCAATACGATGTTCTACTATACCGAGCGCAATGGGTACCGAATGCCAAACTACCATCGATTGGATATCTCGGCAACGTATGAGCCCAAACCGCTCCACAAACGCTTTCATTCCAGCTGGGCCTTTGGTCTATACAACGTATACAACAGAAAGAACGCCTATATTATCGACTTTAGAGAGAATGAGGATAATGCGAACATAACGGAAGCGTATCGTATCGCATTATTTGGAGCCATTCCTTCTGTAACCTGGAACTTTAAATTTTAACTATGAAATTACTTAGATTCTATATACTCATGAGTGCCGCCTTACTATTGGTCTCTTGCGAGGACCTGATAGAGGTTGACCTGAATAGCGCTAATCCTAAAATCGTTATAGAAGCCGATTTAAATGATTTGAGTAATAGGCAGATAATCCGTGTGTCCCGAACGGTGGATTTCAATTCGCCAGTATCCAGCGAGGCAATCACTGGAGCCAAGGTGCTAGTGGCGGATAGTAAAGGGAAGGTGTTTGATTTTGTGGATAAAGGAGATGGGTTATATGTAAAGGAAGGCTTTAAGCCTGTGGTAGGACTAACGTATAACTTAACGGTAAATGTGGGAGAGGAGACTTACCAGTCTTCGACCAAGATGTATCCTTTTGTACCTGTAGATTCAATCGCTGTAAAAGAAGAAACAGTGTTTAATAAAACCTATTATTTTGTGGTTTTAAAATTTAATGACCCTATCGATATTCCTAACTATTATAAATATGATATCGCTATAAATGAAAAGGGATTCAAATTTGCCAACGCATATGATGATAAATTCAATGATGGGCTATATGTCTCACATGAGGTAGCGGACAAGGATAACTCCATTGAGCTGGGCGATAGTGTCGTGGTAAGGCGTCAATGTGTGGCTAAAGAGGTGTACACCTACTGGAATCAGATTCAAATGTTGAATCCCGGTAGTGCTGCCCCCGCAAATCCGACTTCTAACCTGTCAAATGGAGCGCTCGGGTATTTCAGCGTGAGTAGCGCTAAGGAGTATGGAGTTAAAATTGTAAAAGAGA
>JAITLW010000307.1 GCA_031277715.1 Sphingobacterium sp.
AAGAGAATATCTCTACTTTTGAAGCGGCCAATCGCATCGCGGAGAAGCGTATCCAAGATATTAAAAAAATCAAAAGATAGTCTTCTTTCCAAAATCGTTCTTATTTATTAGTTTATAAAAAAATCGTTCTTTAAAATTACTATGTTAAACAGGAGACACCTGAGGGTAAAAGTAGTGCAAACGCTTTATGCGTACAGTCTTACAGAAGACAAAGACATCAAAACATTTGAAAAAGCACTATTAAAAAATGTGGATGAGGTCTACGAGATGTATATCTGGACACTGAATCTATTGGATGAGGTATCCGATTATGTATTGATAGACGCAGAGGGCAGAGCCAACAAGTTTTTGCCAACTGAAAAAGACTTGTCTCTAACGACCAAGTTAAGTACAAATACTTTTATTGAGTCATTAAGACAAAATCCGCAATATGCCGAAGGAGTCAAAAAATATAAGATTTCATGGAGCTTTGATCCGGAGATCGTGCGTACAGTATTTTTGCAGTTGAAAGATTCTGAAGCTTATTTGGAGTATTTACAGCAAGAAGATCGTTCGATCGGTACAGAAAAAGATATCATCAAACATATCTTTAAAAAGATCATTTTGAAATCACCGGTTATCGAGCAGGTTTTTGAGGAGAAATTTATCAACTGGCCTGTCGATAAAGAAGTGTTGCAAGCATTGATCGCGAAAACTTTTAAGAACTTCAGTTCGGAAGATCCGCGTAAAAACAAGCTTGCTGAAATCACGCAAAACTGGAACGATGATAGCGATTATGTCATTGCCTTGTTGGGCAAGACAATCCGCAATACCAATGAGTATCAGAAACTGATTTCTGATAAGACAAAGAACTGGGAATCAGATCGTATTGCTTTGATGGATACCTTATTGATGCGCATGGCAATATGCGAATTGGTGAATTTTCCATCTATTCCTGTGAAAGTGACAATAAATGAGTATATTGAAATTTCTAAGGTATTCAGTACATTGAAAAGTAATACATTTATTAATGGTATCTTAGATAAAATATTAAACGACTTGAATCAACAGGGAAGAATCCAGAAGGCAGGTCGTGGTTTAAGGGATTAAAGATCAATCAACAAATGAAGAACTTTAGTAAATATTCAGTTTTAGCTTTGGCATCGGTGCTTTTCTTTTCTTGTGGAAATGCTCAAAAAGGAAAAGAAGAAGCTGCTAAGACAGGAACTGAGGCAGTAGCAACAGATAGTCTTTCTAAAGCTGCGGCAGAATTAGGTAAGGTAGAATTTGCAGAATCGGCTTTCGATTTTGGCCAGGTCAAAGAAGGTGCAGAGGTGAAACACACATTCGTGTTGAAAAATACGGGTGATGCACCGGTTATTTTGTCCAAAGTGACCGCTTCTTGTGGCTGTACACAGCCTGAGTTTTCAAAAAGCCCAATTTTACCGAGAGAAACATCGGATATCCATGTGACTTTCAAGAGTGAGGGCCAGGTAGGTAAGCAGCAGAAGATCATCACGATCCAGTCTAATGCTTCCAACAGTATGACAACTGTTCAGCTGAAGGGCGAAGTATTACCAAAATAACACATTATTAAACGATATAATAACAGATGAATACAGTATTATTACAAGCAGCGGGTGGGAGTAGCATGATGAGTTTTTTACCAATGGTTTTGATCATTGTGGTATTTTATTTCTTCATGATCAGACCGCAGATGAAGAAGCAAAAAGACCATAAAAAATATATTGAAGAATTGGGCGTAAACTCTAAAGTCGTTACTACTGCAGGCATCCACGGACGCATCGTAGAGGTCTCTGACACGACGTTCTTGGTAGATGTAGGTTCAGGCGTAAGAATTCGTTTTGACAAGTCTGCCATTGCTTTAGATGCTTCAAAAGCTGCTAACGCGCCAGAGAAAAGCGCTTCTTAAGCGTCTTTATCGAAAAAATAGCAAAGCCAGTCTCCGAAAGAAGCTGGCTTTGTTAGTTCTTACTATCTATGGTCTCCATATTAGGATTATCTTGGCTGTGCCTGGGTATTTTATGTTCTTAGTTTGAGTTGTAGATTATTTTATATTACCCCACAGTAGGTGGAATTTGAAAAATCGCCATCCAAGGTATCCCATATACAAACATAAACATGGTAATCGTAATTTTTTCGACTTATCCCATTAAACTGGAATGTACAGGCTCCTTGTTGCACTTCGGCAATTGAAGTCATTAAATGAGATTGGCCCTCTAAACCCACTAATGCCAGATTGATTTTGTATGTGCTATAATCATATTGAATATTCGGAGTCCATTTGAGCGCTATCGTATCACCCTGAAGGTTAACTTCGCAGCTGGACAAGGGCGTCAACTGTCCTGCAAATACGACCAGTTTCTCGGGATTGACAAAAGGATTGTTCTCCGAATCCAATTCCAGGGCCTCCTTGAAAATATGGCGCTGAGCCAATTGGAAAGCACCTATCCGACTTCCTTTTTCCGCTAAAAACTGGTAACCAAAATCAAATATATAACTATTATCACCGGCAAATCTTCCGGCAACTTTTTGCTTGTTCCTATTTAGTAATTCTGACTCACTTGGAGGGGAAGTGCGTTTTCTTTTCGGCCCGCGAACCACATTTTGTCCATTTAAGATATAGGCGCTGACAGAACCAAATTTTCCGGTAATTGGACCATTAGGCCCATTTTGTAAGATTGCCATAGTCTTTGTTTTTATTGTTTATAATTGCTGGTATCTAGCTTATTGCCAAGTTAATACCAAATTCGTAATTAAAAGTGAAGTAACACTATTTTTACAGTATATTAATAGGGTATTAATAGGGATTTATCCCCGATATACCCCTGTTATACCCCAGTTAACTCCCTGTATTTACCCTATTAATTGGCAGGTTGGTAATGATCAATTATTATCTTGTCTCTACCATGGTTAAGAGCATTCCAATAGATACTTTGACCTTGAAAACTGAATCATCAACCGAGGTAAAATTGAAGTGTTACTAGTGAAAATAATTTTTTGTAACTTAATGGCTCATGTCATCAATTATGAAAATAAATATTGACACTCGGGACAAGGGACTGACTGTATTAAGTATCCTTGCTGTATTAATGATATTGGCGATGTTTTTTGGAGAAATGCTCGGTCGGCCGCTATTAAACAAGAGAAGGTGAGTAATGATAAAGCTAATCTTTCAATTCTTTAGTTTTGTTATCCTGTTTAATTTGTTTGTTACAGCCTGTTTGGTATTTCAAATGCCTGGTTTTGTTGAACGGCATGGGGCAGCTTCACTTGTAATCTTTTTTTGGTTTAAAGTAATTGGCCTAGTACTTTCTTTTCTCGGGGAATATGTTTTTAATCTTCGAAAAAAGCAGCTTTTTTTATCCAACATTGGATATTCTCCTATAAAAATACTAAGTGGCATTTATCTGATTGATTTCATATTTTATCTTTTTCTATGTGTACTGATCGTAGTTTATATATAGATAGTCTTTCTTTCAGTCGAGG
>JAITLW010000390.1 GCA_031277715.1 Sphingobacterium sp.
CGGTGAAGAGTCCTAATAAATCAACCCCATGAACACCAAACTTACGCTTATAGGTGACACCTAGATCTGCAGTGTAGGTATTACCATCGCTGACTTGATCTTCGACCGAGGGCTTACCCGCTCCGGACACTAACCTTGTACCTGTTGGTGAAGATGGGTCCCATTGGTATAAAGGTACAGGGACAATATAATCTTTGACACGGGAAAAGCTCTTATCCACAGCTATATTTCCATAAGCTGAAAGCCCTGGGACAGCTTTACTTTCCCAAGTTAATTTCCCCACCATGGTAATGAAATTGTCTTTGGTGTACCTGTATCCTGCCCGATCAGAAATATCAGCCATCGGATTACTCCCTCCCCCTGTACCAACTCCAAAAGTACCATCATGCATATAAATCGGAGTCAATGGCGAGGAACTTAATGCTGAACGGAGCACACCTGCCCCCCTGACATCCTGCTTGCCCCCGCGATAACCGATATTAACCTGTGCTTTGAGTTGATTACTGAGCTTAAAATCTAAATTAGACTGCAAGGTATATCTCCTATATCCATTGCCGGCGTACATTCCATCCTGATCCGTAAAAGATCCCGAAACGAAATAACGTACAGCTTCGGTTCCGCCGTTGATATTCATACTATGACTGTGTACCAGCGAAGAAGAATTAGTCAACAGGTCGATCCAATTGGTATTCGCAAAACGATAAGGAGCATATTGATTTCGGATGGTATCCAGTATGGCTGGAGAATAAGGGGCTGCAAGCCCATCGTTTGTTGCCGCTTCGTTTACTGAAAGCGCATACGTATAGCCATCCAACGTTTCAATCATTCTCCCCGGTCTGCTCCATGTTGTATTATTCACATAGTTAAAACTAGGCTTCCCTATTTTACCACGCTTTGTGGTAATAATAATCACGCCATTCGCTGCCCTTGATCCATAAACCGCTCCAGCGGCATTATCTTTTAGAACCGAAATACTTTCTACTTCGTTAGGATCTAGCTCCTGTAGGTTGAACTGCGCTCCCGAATTCTGATCCCGAGGTACACCATCGATAACAAGTAACGGCGGTTGTGCATAAGTGGTAGTACGGACCATTAGCGTAGCATTATCTGATCCTGGCGTACCGGAACTGCTACGGGAAATCACCCCTGGAAGACGCCCGGAAAACACCTGCGAGATATTAGTCGTAGGCATCTGTGTAATTTCTTCTGCCGTAATTGTAGAAACCGCTGTCGTTAGATTTTCCTTTTTTGTTGTTCCGTAGCCGACAACGACCATCTCCTCCAGTTCCTGATTCTGAAGCATTAGGGTAATTTTGTTTTCTACATCAGGCAGAAGTGTAGCTATCTTGCCTGCATACCCCACCATAGAAACACTGGCTTTCAGGTTCTCCGTTCCCGGAATCAAAAAATAACCATTTTGATCACTCTGAAACTGGTTCTCTACATTCGCAATGCGAATAGTCACCCCCGGCAACCCTAAGCCTTTTTCATCAAGGACACGTCCTTTGATATACTGCTGCTGTACGCGTGATGCTGTCCGGCGCTTGAAGACAATCGTGCGATCGGCAAGAGTGTAAGTAATTGGTTGCTCTATACAACAGCTCTCCAGAACTTCTTTTAATGGTTTATCTTTAACATCAATATTGACTGGCTTAAAGGATTTGGCCAAATCTGGGGAGTAGGCAAAATCATACCCAGTCTGTTTACGAAGCTCTCTTATGACTTCTTCTAGGCTTGCATTCTTGAACTTGAGGCTCACTTGCTGGGCGCTCAGTCCGAAGGAGCTCACCATCAATACCCCCACAACAACAGGTTTAATGCATTTTCTAGCACTGAGGGTGCTAAAAATGCGATTTCCCATCTTTTTTTTAGTATCCGATTTAGGTTGCATATTAAAAATTGTAAATAGTTTCTTTTCTATAATTAAGGGTGGTTCTCTTATTTGGTTAGGTACACCTTATTGCCTTGAATACGATAATTGACACCGATACTTTCATGCAAAATCTTCAACATAGCATTCAATGGCTTGTCACGGGAGACCTGCAATGTGATATGCTGCTCCCTTACTTCTTCAGCACATTCAATCTGTACACCATACCACCGTTCTAGAATCGGAATCAAGCTAACTAGACGCTTGCCCTGCAAATAAAAATCACCATCTTTCCAAGCGACATATTCTTGCACATCTACCGAACGGACCTGAATCGCATCGCCCACAGTGGCCTGTTGACCAGGCACAAGGATGCGCTGAGCTCCATTTCGAATTACTTTCACTTTCCCTTCGACCAATGTCGTACGATAGGACGCTTGTCCATTATAAGCCTCCACATTGAACTGTGTACCCAATACCTCTACTTCATGTCCTCCGGAGCGGACAATAAAAGATTTGGCTATATGATGCTGGTATTTTTTACTGACTTCAAAATAGGCTTCTCCATCCAGCTCAACTGTCCTTTCGGTAGTACCTTTGAAAGTAGAGGGAAAACGTAAAGACGATGCAGCATTGAGCCATACTTTGGTTCCGTCTTCCAATTCTATCTGATAGTATCCTCCCTGAGGGACAGTGATGGTCTGCCATGTGACAGCCGATCCCGACTCACCTACGTCGGCTATAGATTCGCCATTCTCATAGGCAATGCCTGATGTCTGCACCTTAATCCCACCATGATGGTCATCCAGATTTACAAGCGTACCATCATCTAAGGATAGAGTAGCTACATTTCCTTTGGAATGGATCTGTATTTCCAAAGGCTCGACCTGCTGCTGGGTCAATTGCTGTGGAGCAGGAAGCCTAAACCAATAAAGCGCAAAACCGGCGACAAGTAACACGGAAGCGGCAACAGCTCCCCAATAGAGTCGCAAGCGTCTACTCGGCGCCACAGTAACTTCCTCTGCTGGCTGTTCGATGATACCAAAGAGAATCTGGTCCCTAACCGCTGGGCGCAAAGCGACTTCATCTTGTTCCTCTTCGAAGGACTTGCCTATCAACTCGCGAACTACTTCTGCAGTAGACTCTTCGTTCATTAGCTGAAAAAGCTCACGTTTTTCGGCTTTGGAACAAGTTTGATTGATATAGCATATCCACAGATATTCTATCCTATCTCTATCCATAATTTGTTTTATGAAAATGGTAAAGTAGTAGACTGACGTACTTCATACTACCGCTTCGATACTGAAGACTTTGAAAAAACCAGGTCGGGTAGGTTTTTATTTAACTTTTTTTTATTTAATCAATAGAATGACCAAATAAGCTGGGAAACCGCTACTTATCAACACCATTCGCAGCTGTCTCAAGCTCTCTTTCATATGAAAATGAACCGTGTGAGTTGATATATCCAGTTGTTCTGCTGCTTGCTGATAACTCATTCCTTCTATACGGCACAATTGATAAACTTCTCGCTGTTTTGGGGTAAGGTGAGCCAAGGCCTGTTCAAGTACATGCTGCCCTTCTTTCGCATGGATACCCTCCTCCATACTATGGTCGACAAAATATTTATCATCTTCCCATTCTTCCAACTCTAGAAAATGTGCTGCTTGAGACTTGAGCATATCAAAAGCTACATTCCGCGCTGTACGTATAAGGTACCCCTCCAACTGTTCGACCTCCAGCAACCTCGAGCGAAATTTCCAGATGCGTAGGAATACTTCCTGTACCACCTCTTGCGCAAGGTTCTCCGAGCGGGTCAGTTTAAGTGCAAACGCATTTACCTTAGGGCTGAAAAAATCAAATAGGGATGTAAAAGCCTGCTCATCTCCGGCAGCCAAAAGCTGAGTAAACTCCTGATTGAATGTAGGCTTTAACATTTATATGATTCTTATTGGGAGGCAAAGATAAAAAACTGAACAAGCATTGCATGCTTTTTCAATCGAGTAAATTTGTTCAGGTCACAAATTTACAATCCGATAACAGAAGGAGGTTCTCTACTCCTCCAGACGAAATGTAACTATGATACCCCTTGCCATGGAGAAGACAAGGGGATATTAATTACTTATTAAAAGGGGAATGTAGCATAAGCTTGACCATTTTGTCAATTCTTTCCTTATACTCTTCCGTCAATTCCCGCTCGGCTGTAAACAACTGCTTACGCTGCATCGGTAAGCTATAAGGTAATGTCCAGCCACGCAATGATTTGGCCACATCGTCCATCCCATTAATCCCTTGCATCGCCTGTACCCCGTCAGCCCAACAGACAAGACCGATCAATTTACCTGTCAAATAAGGTGCTTGTAATTTTGCACTACACTCTAACCAATCGAGACAGTTTTTCATTACCCCGGTCATTCCTCCATGATAAAGAGGAGTGAGCCATACATGTAAATCAGCCTCTCTAAACATGATATTCATACGGTCAACAGCATTGGGCACTTTATTGAGTGTTGTATCAAACAAGGGAACCCCAGAGTCTGTAACTCTAAAAACATCGACAGAAGCATTTTCCGCCAGAAACTTTTCCTCAAAATACTTTGTTATTATTTCGGAAGTAGCTCCTTCTCTTCGGTCCAGCGAACCGTTAAACAATAATACCTTCATAAATCTATCTTTTAAAAATAACTTTAGGCATACCCGCCTCACCATACATCAACGTCGCGACTACTGGGCGCAACTTATCTACGACCACCATAAAAAGATCCGGGTCAATTTTAGGATTGGCCTTTACAACGACCTTGGCTCCTTCCAAATGTGTGAATTCGGCCCGCACAAGCTCCTCTCGCCACAAGAGATTCTTGACTTCCTCCACTGTTCTATAGTCTACCCGTTTGGCAATACCATGTAACTTATCTGCCAGCATAAAATAAACCCAGGTCGGAATGATGGTATCTTCGCTGCAACCGATAGCAACTACCCTATCGGACAAAGCCGCCCAATCATACCGGGACAATTCTTCTTTAAACTCCTTTTCCTTTATGATAAGCGCCATAAACAGAAAATCCTTGATGTCAAGGAAAACAACTTCTTCCTGCGACTCGTAATCCATCAGGTCGACGGTTATAATACCAGATGCATGCACCTTGTTAAAAAAAACTTCTTCTTCCATATCCTACTTTTTAAAATACACGAATTAACCCTAGATCTACTGGCTCAATGTGAAGGGTTTACAAACCCAATATTACCTGTACAATGTAACAGTCGTAATGAATAAAATTAAAGAAACTTCGATAATCCATGGTGCAAAAATGAGAAATGCGGATTAATAAAACAAGTTAAAACTTGTTTTATTAATCCGCATTAAAAAACCGAACAAAGAAAGGTCATGGAGACCCTGAAATATAATGTCGAATCAATAGAACAAACACTTTCAGAAAAAACTTTCATAATTCCTTCAGTTCATCAACAGACATGAAAGTTCTTGATGCCCATTGAATACATACACTTTCAGAAAAAATAGGATTATCTTTGCGCCAGAACATAACAAACTGTACGAATGAAAAAAGAAAGTGTAGACCGTATCTTAATGATTATCAAAATGCGTGGAGAGGCTACACTTGCATTAATAGCATCTGAACTGGGCATTACCAAGGAAGGTGCGCGTCAGCATCTCAATAGTCTGATCCAATCCGAACTGGTGATGTCTGAACAACGAAGCGAGGGCGTAGGGCGCCCAACGATATACTACACACTCACAGAAAAAGGGGTTTCACGCTTCCCTGACACCCATGCTCAGGTTACGGTCGACTTATTACAGGCTGTAAAAAGCCTTTTGGGAGATGATGCCTTAGATCTGTTGATTTCGGACCGGGAACAACAGACCTATACCCGGTATGCCACTGCACTAACAGGATTAGATACCATAGAAAGCCGCTTAGAGAAGCTTGGTCAACTGCGTAGCGAGGAAGGATACATGGCCGAATGGAAAAAAGAAGAAGAGGTCTATTATTTTATAGAGAGTCACTGCCCTATTTGTGCAGCAGCCACAGCCTGTCAGGGGTTTTGCCGCGCCGAGCTGCAGAACTTCATCAAACTGTTTGGACCTGCATACGAAATCAAACGGCTGGAGCATATCCTCGCCAAGGATAGACGCTGTGTATATGAAATCAAGAAATCGCCCAAGGCAACTAAATAGTTTTTCAAACCAGAGGTTTCAAAATGTTGAAACATTTTATGTCCTAACTATTTACAGTTCAAAATATTCTTTATATCTTTGCGGACTTTAATAGTATTTTTAAACAAAATTTAAAAACAAAAACAGGTAAATGCCTACTATTCAACAATTAGTTAGAAAAGGTAGAGTAGCTCTGGTAGACAAGAGTAAGTCACCAGCGTTGGACTCATGTCCACAGCGAAGAGGTGTATGTACACGTGTATATACTACTACCCCTAAAAAACCAAACTCAGCAATGCGTAAAGTAGCTCGTGTACGTTT
>JAITLW010000423.1 GCA_031277715.1 Sphingobacterium sp.
ATAGTACAGTCGTCCGTATCACAGAACAACAGATGCCGGCCAATGAGAGTGGTATTCAACAAGCAATAGGACAAACCGAAGGTTGGGCAAATTTCTTATCTTGTTTAAAGGCTTATTTAGAATATGGAATTAACTTACGTACCGGAGCTTTCGATTTCATGAAAAGCTCCAGTTAGCCACTGTGGGTATTCCAACTAGCGAATGACAGACAATAATACGCCAATCCCTCACCGGAATAGATTATGAAACAGCAGTAAAGCTTTCATAAGTTTCGTGGATTGATAAATAAAGCCCTATGTCGACTACTTTTTCTTCTATAGATGATTACATCAATAGCTTCGATTCCGAGACACAAGAGGAACTACAGAAACTTAGACACCTCATACGGACCACAGCGCCCGACGATGCAAAGGAAACGATTAACTATGGTATGCCAACCTACCGCTGGCATGGTAACCTCATACATTTTGCAAAATTCAAGAACCACATCGGAATCTATCCGGGACCAACAGCTATTGAAGCCTTCAGAGAACGATTAACGGCGTTCAAAACCAGCAAAGGTGCCATACAGATACCATTAAATGTTCCGTTTCCCAAAGATTTACTGATTGATATCATACAGTTTAATATACTACTGTTGCAAGACAAAAAAGGACCTCAATGGGACAATCATCGTGCTGCTTGGAGAGACTGCGAAGAATTCATGAATCAACTTATTGCCAAGACTAATCTAAAAAAAGAATTTAAATGGGGAACCGATGTGTACACCTACAAAGGCAAAAATGTAATTGGATGGGCAGGTTTCAAACATTTCTTTTCACTATGGTTTTACAACGGTGTTTTTTTAGAAGATAAGTTACAAGTGCTGATCACTGCATCCGAAGGAAAAACAAAAGCACTTCGACAATGGCGTTTTAGCAGTTGCGACGAGATGAACGCACAACACATCCTCGATTATATCCAGGAAAGCATACAAACGATTGACGATGGCAAGGAAATAAAACCAAAACGGATCGCTCCTCCAAATCTCGAAGGCATTCTCAAAGAAACTCTAGATGACGATAAGGCATTAAAAATGGCATTTGACCGTTTGACACCAGGAAAACGTAAGGAATATCAAAACTATATTTCAGAGGCTAAACAAGAAAAAACAAAAGCTACTAGACTAGATAAAATAAAGCCGCTCATCTTAGAAGGGAAAGGACTTCATGATAAGTATAAACATTCATAAACCGACCACATGCCCCAGAATAAAACAGTCTATACCGATCAAAGTGTTACGCTTTTTATCGATACGATAACGGACCGTCAAAAAGTGGCGGACACCCATCGACTCATTCAGATAATGCAAAAAATTACAGGTGAGCAGGCTAAAATGTTCGGCTCTTCTATTATTGGATTTGGCTTGTATCAGTACCAATATGCCAGTGGACACGAAGGGCAAGCTCCCTTACTAGGTTTTTCACCACGAAAAGCAGCGTTCTCACTATATGTCTATACCGGATCTGAAGAACATGCCTATCTCTTGGAAGGACTTGGAAAATTTACCATGGGTAAAGCATGTATTTATATTAAAAAACTAGCCGACATTGATGAACAAAAGCTCGATTTGATGATGCGGGCTACACTTGACTTTATAAATACAAAACACAAACGAATATACGCTTGATCACAAAAAAAGGTCCTCTAATAGAGAACCTTTTTTTTCTTGACTGACTATAATCTATTTTAGATTATCACGATAGACCTTTGCTTTCTTCAGTTCAGTCTGAATATCCTTACGCGCAGCATCGTATGAAAGTACTTTTTCGTAATCTGCTACTGCTTTATTGTAAGCCGCTGTAGCTTCAGCTTTATTGTAATTATCAGTTCCTGCTGTTCCTTTCAAAATCCCCAAATCACGGTATGCTACCGCTCTATTTTGATACAATTTCGCATCATTAGCATTGATTGCAATAGCTTTTGTATAATCAGCTAGTACGGATTGTAGCATTTCTTCTTTCTTCGCATTTGAAAGCTTACTATTTTCAGCCAAAGCGTTATTTGCTTTAGCTCTATAATAATAAGCATTTGCATTCTTCGCGTCCAACGCCACTACTTTTCCAAAAGAAGTTGCTGCTTTCTGAAAATCACCCGACTGAAACTGAGAATACCCTAATAGATACATTACATCTGGATCTTTAGACTCCGTAGGCATCGATTTCTCTAAATGAGTTACAGCTGCTTTGAAATCTCCCTCAAGCAATGCCTTCTGTCCCAATCTCACGTTTGGATTACTATGCTCCTGTTGTTGCGCTTGAGCTGTCAACGTCATCAAAGCTAAGGCCAATGCTGACATTCCCAACTTAAGTGATCTCAATTGATTATTTCCAATTTTAATATTCATATCCTTGATTTAATGTTTCTAGTTCACGTTTTAGAGTAAAAATGCCATAATAAGTTTAAGTCATCAACAAATATTTATAAACATTTCCACAATATTACAATTTCTTTTATTTTTACCAACACCTACAACATCAAAATGCTGTCATAAACCAACATATTACGTGACGATTTAGCAGGTTTCACAAATACTATAGCATAAATAATACCAGTTTTTACTCTTGGCACTTAGCTTGTACTATAAGCATTCGTAATCCATAATGGAAAAGTACACCTAAAGTCTGACATGTTGTCGGATTTTAAACAGATTAATATATGAGCAAATTTGACACATTCGACTTCAATCAAGCTATTCCGATTATTAGTGAAGATACCGAATTCTTCCCTTTATTGAGTCCGCAGGATGAAGACGAAATGCGAAACGAGGATATACCAGAGATTTTATCTATTCTTCCACTACGTAACACCGTTTTATTCCCTGGTGTAGTTATACCTATAACAGTCGGCCGGGATAAATCCATAAAACTCGTCAAAGAGGCCTATAAAGGAGACAAAACAATCGGTGTGGTATCTCAGAAAGATATGTCCGTCGAAGACCCTGGTTTTGAGCAGTTACATAAAGTCGGTACGGTAGCAAACATTATTAAAATATTGCAAATGCCGGATGGTAATACAACCGTCATTATCCAAGGAAAACAACGTTTCAAACTTCAAGAGCTTGTTCAGTCAGAGCCCTATATCAAAGCAAAAGTCGAACGCTTTGCAGAGGAAAAGCCGAAAACCAGCAGCAAAGAATTCAAGGCTTTAATATCTTCCATCAAAGAGCTAGCCTTACAGATCATCCAACTCTCTCCCAACCTTCCATCGGAAGCGGGAATAGCGATCAAAAATATAGAGAGCC
This sequence comes from Sphingobacterium sp., assembly GCA_031277715.1. GTDB lineage: Bacteria > Bacteroidota > Bacteroidia > Sphingobacteriales > Sphingobacteriaceae > Sphingobacterium. The sequence goes on from JAITLW010000423.1 coordinate 3,284, forward strand.
CAACATTCTTAGTCAACTTTATCTCATCCAACCTTGCACTGGAATTACCGGCCAAACAGGAGTTATTAGAGCTAAAAGATTTCGTCAAACGGGCTAAGTTGCTTTTGGAACATTTGACAAGTGAAGTACAGATATTAGAACTGAAGAATCAGATTCAAAACAAGGTACGTGTAGACTTAGACAAGCAACAACGCGATTACTTCTTGACCCAACAGCTTAAAACAATTCAAGAAGAGCTGGGAGGCAATACGCCCGATCTTGAGATTGAAGACTTAAAGAAACGGGCCAAAAGTAAAAAGTGGCCGGAAGACGTAAAGCAACATTTTGATAAGGAAATCGAAAAACTAGCTCGTATCAATCCAGCTGCTGCGGATTACTCGGTACAGCTCAATTACCTCGAGCTACTTTTAGATCTTCCGTGGGGCGAATACACCAAAGATAAATTTGATCTAAACCGTGCTACAAAAGTACTGGACAAAGACCACTATGGCCTAGAAAAAGTCAAGCAACGCATCATAGAGTACCTTGCGGTATTAAAACTCAAGAACGATATGAAAGCGCCTATACTTTGTCTTGTAGGCCCTCCAGGAGTAGGTAAAACATCCTTAGGAAAATCCATAGCAAAAGCATTAGGCCGCAAATACACACGTATGGCGCTAGGTGGCGTGAGAGATGAAGCAGAAATCAGAGGACACCGCAAGACCTACATCGGGGCTATGCCAGGACGAATTATACAATCGCTAAAGAAAGCCGGCACCTCCAATCCTGTCTTTGTACTCGATGAAATTGACAAAATAGGTTCAGATTTTAAAGGAGATCCTTCTTCCGCACTATTAGAAGTGCTAGATCCCGAACAAAACACACATTTCTATGATCACTATGTGGAGATGGAATATGATTTGTCAAAAGTCATGTTCATTGCTACGGCCAACTCCTTAAGCACCATTCAACCGGCGCTACTCGACCGTATGGAGATAATAGAAGTAAATGGCTATACCATAGAGGAAAAAATAGAAATTGCGAAAAAGCACCTACTTCCAAAACAACGTGAGATGCACGGCCTCCAAAATAAGGATGTCACATTAAACAATAAAGTAATTGAAAAAATTATTGAAGAGTATACCAGAGAATCTGGTGTTCGTGGCTTAGAGAAAAAGATTGGCTCAGTAGTTCGTGGTATCGCGACCAAGATCGTTATGGAGAAACCTCATAGTGCTAATGTCAGTGCAGAAGTTGCTGAAGAGATTCTCGGCGCGCCAATTTTTGACAAAGACATTTATGAAAACAATGAAGTTGCAGGAGTCGTTACGGGATTAGCATGGACCTCTGTTGGTGGCGATATTCTTTTTATAGAATCCAGCCTCAGCCCAGGAAAAGGCAAACTAAGTCTAACTGGTAATCTCGGTGATGTAATGAAAGAATCTGCGGCGATTGCTATGGCTTACTTGCGTTCCCATGCGGAAGATTTTGGAATTGATTATCGTATTTTTGACCACTGGGACGTCAACATACACGTACCTGCAGGTGCTACTCCAAAAGATGGCCCCTCTGCCGGTAT
>JAITLW010000064.1 GCA_031277715.1 Sphingobacterium sp.
AAGAGAAACGAACTAGAAAACCCAACCTTGGCAAGGTTGAGATATACCAACTGAGCTACATACACTTAACGTAATGCAAAAATAAAGTAATAATGAAAAAAAAAAAAAAAAAAAATAAAAATAATGAACAATTTTAGATTTTTATCTTTTCAAAAATAAGCGTGTTTTCGTAACCTTTACTTTGCAGGTACCGTACTAATTTAGCTTTGTCCTGTAAGCTAAGTTGTTGCAAACTTACATTTGATTTTTTTTTAATAATGTCTGTCAGTTTCTCGTCGTATTCATCAAGATCAATTTGTTGTAGTGCTGTTTTTATTAGTGGAGCAGATACTCGTTTTGCCTTTAAGTGTTGTTGTATCTTAATCTTTCCCCAACCTTTGATTCTAAATTTGCCGAGGGCAAAGGCATTCGCATAACGCTCTTCATTTAAAAAATTGGTAGATATCAGCTCGCTGATGATTTGTTCGACATCTTCTAGGTGTAATCCCCAATCGTATAGCTTGTCTCGAACTTCTTGCTGTGACCTTTCTTGATATGCACAGTACGCTTCTGCTTTCAACTTCGCTTGATGTGGTGTATAGATTTTTTTATTCAGTCGTCGCTCTTCCATATTACAAACTTATGTAAAAGCCCAACATAATCCTCTTTTACTTATTAAAAATAATCGTCAAATTTGTGCTTAATCCAGAAGCTGGTTTTTAGCCCTATCAGTTCGTTTTAATTCTTTGCTATGTATATTTTAGACACTATTCTCCCTCATATCAATTATCATAAAAGTTCCTTGCCATTTGGCCAGGCTACATTTTCTATGTTGGCCTATGATACGCGAAAGATTAGGGTAGGAGATAATAGTTTGTTCTTTGCATTGATACAGCAGCGGGATGGACATCGCTATATCCCAGAAGCCTATGGGAAGGGAGTCCGTAATTTTGTAATATCCGACACAGAATTTGATATTAATCCCTATCCAGATGCTAATTTTATCTGGGTAGAAAATACGCTTCAAGCATTGCAGCAGATTGCTGCCTTTCATCGTAGTCATTTTTCAATTCCTATCATCGGTATAACAGGAAGTAACGGAAAAACTATTGTCAAAACCTGGTTGCACCAATTGATTTCCACGGAGTACAATTGCTATCAGAGCCCCAAAAGCTATAACTCTCAATTAGGCGTAGCCTTATCTTTGTGGAACCTTACCTCAGAGCATGAAATAGCCCTTATAGAAGCCGGGGTTAGTAAGGTAGGGGAGATGGCTATGCTAGAGGAGATGATTCAGCCTACAACCGGAATATTCACGAGTATAGGGCCTGCCCATCAAGAAGGGTTTGATTCTGTTGAACAAAAGTTTGAAGAGAAGTGGAAACTATTCAAAAGAGCGAAAATAGTTATCGCACCATCGGCTGTGCTGAGTCATTCTTTGGAAGAACATCCAGACTGCATAACTTGGGGGGGAGAGGCTAACGATGATTTGCAACTTTTGGGCCTGCATCGCGATAGTGGTACCACTGTTCTAGAACTACTTTACAAAAAACAGATATTTTCAATGTCTGTTCCTTTTATTGATAAGGCGTCTATCGACAATGTGTTGACTTGTATATTAGTCCTGTTGACCTTAGGCTATGGTATTGATGTAATTAAAACGCGTATTTTGGCATTGCGCCCCTTGGAGATGAGATTGCAACTAAAGAAGGGGAAATATAATAACAGTATTATCGACGATACCTATTCTAACGATCTTGCATCACTACAGATCGCTTTAGATTTTTTAGCACAACAGAATCAGTCTATAGTGAAAAGGTTGATTTTAAGTGATTTTGAAGGCGAGGAATGGACCCCGTCATCTGTTTTGAAGTTGGCTGAGATGTTGAATGTACAGCCTCTTGATCAGATTATTCTAGTTGGAAGTCGATTAAAAGAGTTCAAGGAGTATTTAACTATTCCCTCTTTGTTGTTCGAGTCTACGGACGCGCTGTTAGATTCACTGCAGCAGTTAAGCCTGACGGATAGTGTTTTATTGTTAAAAGGTGGGCGTAAGTTCGAATTAGAGCGGGTCAGTCGTTTGCTGGTAGAGAAGTCGCATGACACCATTCTGGAGATAAATCTAAAAGCTTTGGAGAATAACCTTTCACAGTATCGTTCCTGCCTTAAGAAAGGGGTACGGATAATGGCCATGGTTAAAGCATTTTCTTATGGTAGCGGTAGTTTTGAGATTGCTAATGTGCTTCAATTTAACAAAATTGATTACCTTACTGTAGCTTTCGTAGATGAAGGGGCAGAACTTCGCCGGGCTGGCATTACGTTACCTATTATGGTCCTCAGTCCTCACGAAGGTACCTTTGATGATATTCTGTTATATCGACTGGAACCAGAGATTTATTCACTTCGTATATTGAAGGCATTTGTTTCCTTTTTAGAAGAACGACAAATAGAAGCTTATCCTATACATCTCAAGTTGGATACAGGAATGCATAGGCTTGGATTTATGAAGGACGAAATAGATGAGGCCCTGACCACTGTCTATGCGACCTCGTCTATTCGTGTAGCGACTGTGTTTTCGCACTTAGTGGGAGCAGGAAGTGACGCGCTAAAATCTTTTACCACAGAGCAGATCCGTTTGTTCGAGTATATGGCGACGGAGATTGAGTCTAGGTTAGGTTATACGGTCATCAAGCATATATGTAATACCTCCGGTATAGTACATCATCCTGAGGCTCATTATGATATGGTTCGTTTAGGGATAGGAGCGTATGGTTTTGATATGGCGCCAAATGGTTTACAATTAGAGGAGGTTGGCCGTTTGAAGACCACGATAACACAGATCAAATATCTGCCTAAAACCGAAACGGTAGGTTATGATAGGCGAGGGGTGTTGCAACGAGATTCAAAGATTGCGACTGTAAAGATTGGTTACGCTGACGGTTATGACAGACGATTGGGCAATGGGGTAGGTTACATGCTTATTAATGGCGAATCGGTGCGCACAGTAGGAAATATCTGTATGGATATGTGTATGTTAGATGTTACGGATATAGAAGCTACGGAAGGAGACGAAGTCTTCGTATTTCCGGATCTGGGCCAGATTGCACATAATATTGGAACTATTCCCTATGAATTGTTAACAGGTATTTCATCTCGTGTAAAAAGAGTGTATTTTTACGAATAATTATGTTTAAGAAGATTTTTCAAAGGCTGTTATATTACTTGATCAAAGGTACTTTGGTCATGGTTCCTGTTGCTGGTGCTATATTTTTGATTGTTTGGATAGTGGCATCTCTCGACAATGCACTGAATATCACACAACATTTCTTAGAGGACGAAGAAGGCCATCCCCTTTACATTCCAGGGATTGGAATTCTTACCGTAATTGTCCTTCTGATTGTCGTTGGTCTAGTCTTTACAACATTGGTTACCGAGCCAATCAAGCATTGGCTCAACCGTACAGTTAATAGAATTCCACTATTTAATACATTGTATTCCTCGATTAAGGATTTTACGGAGGCTTTTGTGGGAGATGCTAAAAAGTTCAATGAACCTGTGCTAGTCGAAGTAAATGAGACCGGTTTAAAGAAAATTGGCTTTCTTACACAAAAGGATTTAGGAAAGATCGGTTTAACCGATGAGGTTATCGTGTATTTTCCCTATTCTTATTCTTTTGCCGGGCAAGTTGTAGTGGTTCATTCGTCTCGTGTTACCAAATTAAATATGAGTGCGACAGATGCTATGAAATTAGTCGTTTCAGGAGGTGTCTCTGGAATTGAATAGAAAATAGATGTCAGTGTTCTTAAAACGTATATTTAATAAAGAGAAAACAAAACCTGATGACCTTCTTGTTGCTGAAGCAAGGCTCTCTTTAGAACAAAGCAAATTAGACAAGGAGTTGTTATTAGCCCATTTTAAAAATGAACAAAGCATTTTCTCAGATTTAGGACCTTATCTGCAAGATGTTTTGCAGTCGGGAGATGACAGTCGAATTTCTTTAGCAGAAGAACTTAAAAATATCGAAAGGTATATCGGACTATATGGTCATTATAGAAAAAATGAAATCCAGGTTTTGTATGACTTTCCCTTAGAAGAGAAAGTTGAGGTAATAGCTCCTTTCATCTTATTTCCGTTGATCCAAAATGCATTTCATTATGGTTATCATGTTGAAGCAAAATATCCCGTACGGGTTCGCGGACGTTTAGTCGGTAAGATGTTTTCTTTAGAGGTAAGTAATCGAATCAATCACTATATCACAGATCAAAGGAATACAGATATTATACAGTTTTTCAGATCTAGATTAGACTATGAATATCCAAATAACTACGATTTGATTTTAAATAGTAACAGCAATATCTTCAAAGCTTCGTTGCGTTTAGAGTTAGGAGACAGGAACCTTTAAATTATGTTAATATTAATGTAATTATTTTATAACAATTGATTTTTAAAAACTCATTTAGTTATATTTATATAAGAGTTTTAAATAAATAATTGTCGGATTTAAATACGTAAAAAATGATTGGTACATTAATAGAAAAGGAAGACATCAACAATTATAAAATTATTGCTGCGGAGGAGAGTAAGGTAGAAGAGCTATGTCGAAAATTGAACGACGCTCAGCGTTTAGGTAATGAGTTTAAGTCGAAAGTGACCATTATATTCAATACAGAAGACGGTCCTATGCGCATAGAGACAACCGTATGGTCGCTAACGGATAAGTACATACAAATAAAAAGCGGAGTGTTAATTCCGCTCTCAGCAATTATATCAGTTGAGTATTAAAACATAAAAAAGGCCCAGAATTCTGGGCCTTTTTTATGTTTTAGAAATCAAATTTGATTCGAGCACGAATACCCGATTTTGATACTCCAGGTTGGTCAAGGTAATTTAGCCTTTTGACATAGTCAACCCTTAATATTTTGAAGATATTAGAAAGTCCTATACTGGCCTCCATGTAAGGTTTAGAACCAAATGTGAATGAAGAAACCTCTCCATCAGAATTGGTCTGCCAGGAATATACTTTGTTGTTCAGGGATGGATTATTCTCATCTCTTAGTCCACCATATAGTCCTTTGAAACTAAACACCTCTCGAAGTTGCAGTCGTTTTATTAAAGGTATTTTATTTAGGATAAAGCCATTCATATAATACTGTATGTTTAACCCTACATGATGATCAGAGATAAACTCCATAAAGTTCATGAGGTTATAAGACTGCAGTTGGTAGGCATAGGTCTGATTCGCACGGTGTATCGTCAGTAGCGGGTATGGGATATTTTTACCAAGTACATAACCTCCATCTACGGTCACATCAGCTTGACCTAACTGTGATAGGTAAAACCGTTTAAAGATACTACCTGTAAAGTTGTGGTAGTTTTGTTCGCCGTCTAACAGTCCTTTGATACCAGCAGTGTAGTTGATTGTGAAAATCGGGTATTGATTGAAGATAGGAGTTCTGTATAGTTTTCCTTGATAATATTGCTCGTTTGGAGCCCAGCGTAACCCCATGCTTACCTCTGTTGTGTTCAGCTCTTCTACTAAATAGGGGGCTCCTTGCTCAGGTCTCATTTCATAGCGTATTACCCCAGCAGGTTTCTGCTTCCATTTACTTAAGCCTGCTGTTAATGAAAGGTGATTTTCAAACTCGACTTTGTAATCCAATCGGTAGATATCATTATAGAGGTAGCTTTTGTTTTCGCCACGTTTGAAAGAGAGCAATGCGTTATCTTCCTGTATAAATTCTAGATTTTGTCCTGGGATCTTCGTGTCGTGTTGTACTGAAGCCCGAAGATAATGCTGTGGAAAATTATAAACAGATTTATTATTTAGTGAGTATGTTCCACTGACAAAATACTTCCATTTTTTGTCGTTAAACCCATAGGCACCATAGGCTTCAGCATAGAAACGTTTACTTAGACTTTCTGTGGTTCGACCTCCTACACGTAGTCGTAGTCCCTCAACCGGGTTATAGCTGTAAAATGTGTTTACAGGACCAATTTCTACTGGCCCCGCTTGTTTGTAGCCAGACAATAGCAAAGCACTGATGTCCATAAATCTCCTAAAAGACGACATTAATTGTAGCGTGTCAATATTGTGATAGATGTTCATCTCCGATTTGTTGAGCGGTTCGTGTCGTAGCGTAGCCCAATAGCTTTCCCTTACTTCCTCCGTTTGTGGAGGTGCAGGTACCTTGACTACATCATCACCCGAATAGATACTATCTGGCTGTTGTCTGCCACTAATGTAGTCTTTGTAAAATACAATACGATTTCCCCGAATTCCTTTTCCTTTTTCAGATAAAGCGAAGTCAATTCCAAGACTACTTTTGTTTAAGAAATACTTATTTCGGTTATCTTTTTCAAAGGCGAGCTCAATATCGAGATCTCTTACAAAGTTAAGGTTGATATCATCGCTCACTTTCATTTTAGCTCCTTGGACCGCATAATTCCCATCCAATGTAATATATAGTTTCCCTTGAAACAAAAAATCACTCTTATTACGAGGGAAGAAGCTTAACTCTACAAGCCAAGGTTGGTCAGACTTGATGGTATCAGTAATATAGAACCTATAAAATGTAGGCGAGCTGTTTGCGATAGGGCTCAAAAACTGATTAGTCAAGAGGCTAATATTGCTATCATATATATCAATCTTTTCATACAGTTTGTTGAAATAAGCAGATAACCCTTCATTATCTACAAACTTAGGGTCAAACTCTGCTCTTTGCTCCGCAATTATATACTGTTTCGTTTTTTTAGGGTCTTTTCTGTAGTAAAATTTCGAAACTCTTTCTTCTATGAAAGCAGGTAATATGTAACTCTCGGTCGCTGTAGAATCGTCTCGTTGAAAAAGAAATTGATAGTTTTTAAAGACCTTCTTTTTGACAAATTTGGGCGAAAGATTACTTAAGCCCAATGATATTTTCTCATATTGCTCATACTCTGCGAATTCTTGCCCAGTCAGACGATTTTGGTCGCGATGGGCAATTACTTGACGAATGAGTTCGACTGCAGGGTTATTTTTATTCGAATATTTAAGTTTGGGTCTTTTGACCACAACCTCATCAATTAGGTTCTCAGGGTCAAGTGCTAAATCAAAACTTGTTTTGTTGCCACTTAAGTCTAACATCTGTTCATGATACCCAACATAAGATACACGAACTTTAACCTGCCTATTAGGTAGCGTCAGATTGAAGTTTCCATTGTCATCGGAATATGTTTTTTGTTGCCCACCTACTACTGCAATGGTGGCAAAAGAAATGGGCTCTTTATTTTGTTTGTCCAGTACTCGACCTCGTATTTGAATTTCCTGGGCATTTGCGAAGCTGAAGAAAAATATACTAATAAAAAGAAATATGCTGTTGTTGATTAGCTCTCTCATGTTTAAACAACTGTGTTTTTACTTTTGACTTTAAAACATTTTTATTCAAAAGTTATAGTGCAAATTACGAGGATATTTTTCAAATATAAAAATGTGCGAATTGAGTTTGACTTTTTTATGATAAAAGTCTAAGTGTCTAACTTTTGATTGCTGAATATCATCCTACTATTGAATAAAAAAGAGCTTATTTACTATCGTTTTCTTACTTTGGTAATACAGGAGAATTCACAAAATCATCGAAAGCTTTTTTGTTTTGACTTATTAACCATTCGTATATCTTAGCACCATGGCTCAAGCGTTTTATGCCCCATTCAGCGAGTTGCTGGACAGGAGCAAGATTCGGTGTGAGAAATAGATTAATGGGGAGTTGAGTTGTGTTTACCAAAGATACAATATCAGATTTAGCTTCTACTAGTGGAATAAAAAGTCCATCTGCCCCTGCTTTTTCATAAGCGTTAGACCGTTTTATAGATTCTTCCAGTAACTGCTCGTGTTTGGTTGTGTAGGTGTCTATTCGTGCATTGATGAATACCGGTTTGCCTATTGCTTTGATTGCCTTTATTTTTTTCTCTAGAACTGTTATTTCACTCAGTTTTCGAGTTCCATTTACTACCTTTCCATCTTCCAGGTTGATACCGACTACACCGACATCCAAGAGACGTTTTACATTATTCGCCACTTCAACAGGATCATCAGAATAGCCTGCCTCAAAATCAACTGATACGGGGATATTGACCGCATTAACAATGCGTTCAACCATGAATAAAATTTCATCTACGCTTATCCTTTCTCCGTCAGCATATCCCAGTAGATTGGCTATGGCATGGCTCGATGTTCCGAGCGCTTTAAAACCTGCATCTTCAGCCAATTTTGCAGAATGCGCATCCCAGACATTACCAAGGATAAGCACTTCTGCTCGTTGATGTAGTTTTTTAAATGTAGTATATCCCATTTTTCTATCGATTGTTATATGGATAGAACATAGATAGGAATATATTGTTTTGAAAGCTGTTTTTAATTAACAGCTTTCATTTCTATTAGCTCAGAGGCTACTTTGCCATTCCAAATGTATTTAACCCGTTTACGAGTTGTTTTATACTTATAGTCTTGGGCATCTTCATCAATGACTTCCCCTTCTTCAATATCTTTGATTATTAAATTTTTGTCTAGGGTGTGTTCAGAAGGAAAGAGAATTTTCTCTTCATGGTAGTAGATGCCTGCGTCTCCAACAGTATAACGGTTAAACATTGGTATAATCTCATTACCATTCCAACTAAAATAATAGTATTCACTAGGTATGCCAC
>JAITLW010000091.1 GCA_031277715.1 Sphingobacterium sp.
GGGGTAGTCGACCTTTATTATCTCAGCTTCTACACCCCTTGCCGAAATCGTTAAAATGGTGTATGATGCCTTTCTATCCACTTCTTTGCTCCGGCCTACAGAACCACAATTCACGAAAAGTATATCAGACTCCTTTTGGATATAGGAGTAGTGGGTATGCCCCATAACTAGGACATCAATTTCTTTACCTATTAAATCTGACGATATACTTTTTTTATCGTCTTTTTCAAAAACGTATTGCTCGTTGCTATCAGGTGTCGCATGGACTAGCAAAACGCGTTGCAGTACGCCATCGATCCTAAATGTGAGTGTAAGATTGAAAGGCAAATTAGCCAACCACTGTTTATTATCCAAATGGATAGTTCGTTTTGAAAAGGCAATGGCTTTGTGTCGATTTGCAGTTTCGATTGCATCATGGTGCTCCAAAGGAACAACTGCTGTATCATAAGCGATGCGTTCATCATGATTACCCAATAAGCAGGGAATACCTCGTTTTTTGACCAGCGAGATCACCTCATTACCCCATGGTGCGAAGTCAACTAAATCCCCTAAGCAGTAAATCTGGCTTATTCCTCTATGATCAATATCTGCTAAAACATGTTCCAATGCTATAAGATTGGCGTGGATATCACTGATTATGGCTATCTGTACTGATTTCATCCGATTCTATTTGTTGCGGACAAAGATACCGAATCCTGCTCCCCTATTGAAAGTACTTTTGGACAAATATGTGGTATAATTGAACATTTCGGGCATAGGGCCCGAACTGTATTTGGCTTGGCGCCCCTTCTTTTATCCCAAAAAGGCGAACTTATTTTCGAAAGCCGCACCTATAACGGGGATAGGCTTCTTCTGTTCGTTTACAGCATTGATTATGCCGAAGACCCAAAGAATAAAAAGGAGAATTCCCACATAGTTCAAGAAGGCAAGTGTAGGGATAATAGTCACGATGATGGACAGTCCCACATTGACCACTAAAGACAAGATAAAGAAACCTAGTCCTTGTTGAAGATGATAACTAACCAGGTCACTTTTAGGCTGTATATCCTTGCTTTTGACATAGGCGATAATCCAACCGATAATAGTTACATAACTTAAGATAGAAAGCGTTTTGTTGCTCATGATTAAATTAATTTTTAACCAAATCTAAACCATCCCCCTCTTCTTGACAACGGTCGATGTGTATACGGTGGCTTTGGCTTTGCAGTTGTCACTTTCGACTTTGTAGAGACAGGCACAGTCAAAAAATACTACGATGGTTTCATCTGTTTAAAAAAGGCTTCTTTATTAGCTCGTGATATCGGAATGGAGGTCTTATCTTGCATCTGCACAATTCCTTCTCTGGAATAGCTAAGAACATACTGCAGGTTGATTAAATGTGACTGATGTATACGCATAAAATGAGGTAAAACCAGAATTTCCTCGTAGTGTTTCAGGGGTTTGGAAACAATGATCTTCTTTCCGTCTACCAACATAAACGTGGTGTAGGAACCCGACGTCTCGCATCGTACAATTTGGTCTACCTTGACCACATGCATGGCTTCTTGGGTCGGCAAAATTATTCGATCCGGCATCTTATTATAGCCTGCAGACAGTTCCTGTATCTGCGTCTGTAATGAAGCCGCAGGTTGGGACTCTGGGAGTCGACCAATGGCTTCCTGAAGCTCTTCGGTATCAATAGGCTTTAATAAATAATCTAACGCATTAAACTTAAACGCCCTTATGGCGTGCTCCTCATAAGCTGTCGTAAAAATCAGTTGAAACTCTTTATGAGAAATCTGCTGGAGCACATCGAAGCCCGTGCCACGCTGTAACATGATATCCATAAACACCAAATCGGGCTTGAGTCGGTCTATTATTCTTACGGCCTCTTCTGTATTTTCAGCATAACCTATAACCTGAATCTTCTCGGGAGCCACCATTTCCAATAATATAGACAAGGCTTCACGCAAATGGTATTCGTCTTCTATGATAATAGTTCTGTACATTATAATTAGATTATAGGAATTGCTAAATACACGACACAACCGAATCCTTCTTCCCGATCACGCACTTCAAGACGAACGAACGGATTGTTGGGATACATCAAAGCAAGCCGCTCATTTGTTATTCCTGTGGATAGAGAGTTGTGTGATGCTTTGACCTTATTGTCTTTTGACTCTTCAAGCCCGATACCATTATCGGTAATTGTGCATTCTAAGATATCATGCACTGTATCCAGATGGAATTGTATTTCCAATAGTCCCCGGCGTATATCTGCCAATGGTTTTAAACCATGTTCAATCGCGTTTTCGACAAAGGGCTGTAACAACAACGGCGGTATACTGATGTCTGTTGAAATTGTTTCGTCTACATGGATATTATAATCAAAACTAGCATTAAGACGTAATTGTTGCAGGTCTATATAGTTTTTTAAGGTCCGTATCTCTTCCTCGAGCAAGATATGTTCCATACGCGACTGCTCCAGCACCTGTCTGGTCAACTTGGCGAATTTGCCTAGATAAGACACTGCGGTAACGCGGTCATTTTGGAGAATCATACTTTGGATATTACCCAATAGGTTGAAGATAAAATGAGGGTCCATCTGCGACTGAAGCAACCTCCGTTCGAGAGACAGTTTTTCCGCCAATCCCTCCAACGATTCCTTTTCCATCAATTGAACTTTCAATTCGCTATTGGTCTGTTGCTGTTGCAATATATCTTCCCGGTTCTGATAATACCGCTGTCTATAATAATAAGAGCGATACATAAATACTAAGCCGATCAACAGGACAGATGAGATACCATAGCCTAGAAATTTATTTTTTTTTTCTAAGCTGTTTTCTTTTTCTAACTGCTCAATCAGCGCTTGCTTTTTTCGGACTCGAATCTCGCATCGGCATGCTGCATTATCTTTTGCGTCGCTTCGTCATATTTTAGCTTATTATACTTATTGAAATAGGTATCATACTCGTGATAGGAAACATAGTCTTTTTCGGCTGCGGCGAGTTCCTTTAGACAGCCAAAGAATGTAGCCAATAAATCATTATCCTTATAAGGCATCGTCTGTTGATATGCAATCCCTTCTTTAAAGAGACTTTCGGCAGTCCTATAATCCCCTTTTTGAAAAAAGAATTGCCCCCTCAGTCCCAAGGAACTGCGATAGATGTTGCGTAAGTTATAGTGCATCCCTATCTGCGTGGCTTTTTCAAGGTTGGCAAGGAACGCAGATTCATCTATAGGCTTAGGACCATTCATATAAAGTACGGCAAGATTGATATGAGCGATTCCGATATTACTCTTGCTGACTATGGCGCTTTCTACCTGTTCGGCCTGCCGGATTGTTTCTTTAAAAAAGGAAACTGCTTTCTGCCATTGTGCCGGATCTCCTGTAGCTGCGCTGTCCAGCAGATAACTACCCACCGCAAGCCGGGCATGTAGGATGCTCTCTGAATCTGCAGATTTTTCCGCAAAACGAAGTGCTTCATCCGCATATTTACGAACATTGGCATTAGAACTGGGGCTAAATAAATACGATACATCTGCCCCTATTTTGGCACAGTAGGCATATTCATCCAATGTTGTAAATAAGTTATACGCCTTCAACATATACGCTATAGCTCCCGCCTTGTCATCGATGTAAGAACGCTGCAAGCCCATCGCCCAATTGGCGTATGCGGTAGCACGGCGGTTATTGATCCTGCCCGCTATTTCAAAAGACAGCTCGGCATAATCTGTAAACTCCTTTAGATGAAGCAATCGCCTATTCGTCATGGCTAAATAGGCATAACATATAGCTTCATCTGCGGGACTGTTTTTCTGTTGTGCCAACAAAAGTGCCTGATTTTGCGTGCGAACACTTGCAGTGGTATCTGCAAAGCGTAATGCATAACCATCAATAGCCATCTGTTCGATATCGCTCTGCTTTTGCCCTGACGCCCCATTAGCATAAAGGAGACCGCACAATAGGAAAACAAGGCATCGCATTACCCAACGTTGGGAGAAATATATTTCAAAAAAACTGAAAATCCCTTTCATAAAGTTTGTTAAAAGCCTGCTAATTTAGTTAATAAACTGATAAATCAGGAGAGGGCACCAATCTGTAACACTTCTTTAGACCGTCTAAATGGCTTTATTGCTTCTTCAAGGCGACAGCATCTTAAACTTACAAAAAGCCAATCCGACCGAATACAAAACCAAATAGTCCATTTACAAATTGAAGTAAGACTCTTTCCTATTGAATTTTTATTCTTGTCTTATTAAAACGTCGTAACTATGAAAATATCAACCGTACTCCATGCATTTCTTTTTATCTCTTTGAGCAGTCTATTCGCTATATCAACTTCGCGTGCCCAACAATGGGATGGAAATAGAATGAAGATAGAACTATCCATCAACAATGGCGCTAACACCACCGTCTCCAGCCTCACCTCGCTTTCTATTTCTTACAATAACCCATCCGCTACTACAACTAAAGATTCTGTAGACAACTTGGTCATTGAGGATTATAACCCATGTTATATTGTTATCACTTTTGATCAATTAGACCTCCCTTTATTACGCCTCTTTAGACAGAAAAACACCACACTAAACGGGCAAATCACGGTAACAGATTCGTATGGTAAGCGGCCTACACGAAAAATCGAACTCAAGTCTGTCGTGATGGATGGAATGAACGATAATTTCATAAATGACAGTGAAACCTCCTTTATGAATTTGAGCTGCAAAGAATTAATTGTTGATGGTATAATCTTAAAGAATTAATTTCAAGGGATTTTTTAGCATATTTCAACCTATAGCATGAATACCCTAAAACAAAGTGAACTTATCGCCCTTTTGGGACTTCCTAGTACAGCCCCTCAAATGGTTAGCTTCTTTGAGCAATATGATCTGGGGAAACTTCCAAAGACTATTACCCCAAATCAAGGA
>JAITLW010000129.1 GCA_031277715.1 Sphingobacterium sp.
AACCCGAAAGGTCTTGAAAGCGAATAGAAATATTATTATTGGGATGTTTGATAATATCCGATATCCTGAACTCATACATAGTGCTAAAGATAAAGTCTTAAAAAATTTAAATCAAATAAATAGTAACGATAAGCCATTAAAACTTTCTATTAAGTGCAAGTAAACAAAAAATCCCGATCGTTGCTGATCGGGATTTTGATATTTGTTAGTGTATATTACAATTTACGTTTTACTTCAACTTGTTCGTATGCCTCAACGATATCTCCAACTTGTATATCATTGTACTTGTCAATCTGAAGACCACATTCGTAACCGTGTGTTACCTCTTTCACGTCATCTTTAAAGCGTTTCAATGAAGCTAATCGACCTGTGTGTACTACTACACCATCACGGATTATGCGGATATCATTATTTCTAGAGATTTTACCTGTTGTAACCATACATCCTGCAATCGTACCGACCTTAGTAATCTTGAATGTCTCACGGATTTCAACTTCCGCAACGATTTTCTCTTCAAACTTAGGCTCCAACATACCTTCCATTGCTGACTTGAGTTCTTCGATTGCATCGTAGATAATCGAGTACAGACGGATATCAATTTGCTCGTTCTCTGCGAGTTTACGCGCATTTTGTGTAGGTCTTACCTGGAAACCGATGATCACAGCATCTGAAGCAGAAGCCAATAACACATCAGACTCCGAGATCGCACCCACAGATTTGTGGATAATATTAACCTGGATTTCATCCGTAGATAGTTTCAACAATGAGTCAGATAGTGCCTCGATAGATCCATCCACGTCACCCTTAACGATAATATTAAGTTCTTTAAAGTTACCGATTGCCAGACGACGGCCGATTTCATCCAAAGTAATGTGTTTCGTAGCACGCATTCCTTGCTCACGTTGTAATTGTAAGCGTTTGTTCGCTACAACACGAGCATCAGACTCGCTCTCCATAACATATAGCTTATCACCAGCTGTAGGAGCTCCTGACATACCCAAAATCTGAACCGGTACCGAAGGACCAGCCTCTTTCACACGTTCGCCGCGTTCGTTTGTCAAAGCCTTCACTTTACCAGAGTGTGATCCTGCTAGAATTGCATCTCCCACACGTAGTGTTCCGCCCTGTACCATTACCGTAGTTACGATACCGCGTCCTTTATCCAGTGCTGCCTCGATTACCGAACCAACTGCACGTTTCTTAGGATCCGCTTTAAGCTCTAACATCTCCGCCTCCAACAATACTTTCTCTAGTAATAGCTCTACGTTCTCACCTGTTTTTGCAGAGATTTCCTGAGCCTGGAATTTACCACCCCAATCTTCCACAAGAATATTCATTGCAGATAGCTGCTCACGGATTCTATCCGCATTAGCCCCTGGCTTATCCACCTTAGTGAATGCAAATACAATTGGTGCTCCAGCTGCCTGAGCATGGTTGATTGCTTCTTTTGTCTGAGGCATCACAGCATCATCCGCTGCGATTACGATAATAACGATATCCGTTACCTTCGCACCACGTGCACGCATCGCTGTAAAGGCTTCGTGCCCCGGAGTATCCAAGAATGTTATCTTACGACCTCCGTCAAGTGTTACTGCATATGCACCGATGTGCTGCGTGATACCACCTGCTTCGCCTTTAGTTACATTTGCCTTACGGACATAATCCAATAAAGACGTTTTACCATGATCGACGTGTCCCATTACCGTAACAATCGGAGCACGAGGGATTAAGTTCTCTTCGTTATCTGCTTCTTCAAGTTCTGTAGTTTCTTCGTCTTCTGGTTTTATAAACTCAATTTTATAATCAAACTCATCCGCTACGATAGCTAGCGTTTCAGCATCAAGACGTTGGTTGATCGACACGAACATACCTAAGCTCATACATGTACCGATAACTTTAGTCACTGGAACATCCATTAGATTGGCCAACTCGTTTGCCGTTACAAATTCCGTAACGCGCAATACGTTTGACATCATTTCTTGTTCCATTGCTGCTTCTTCCGCAGATAAAGCTACATCGTCACGTTTCTGTCTTCTTAGTTTGGCACGTTGTGCGAATTTACCTGATTTACCAGCTCCACTCAAACGAGCAAGCGTAGCTTTGATCTGGTCTTGAATTTCTTTTTCCGACAATTCTCCTTTAGGAGCATCTTGTCTTGGTCCTCTATTTCTAGGGTCAAACTTTCCTCTTCCAGCTGGAGCATTTCCGCCTCCTGGACGATTATTGTTGTTATTATTACCACGCGGTCCGCCACCATGTTGGAAGCCACCTTGTCTATTCTGTCCTTGACCACCAGCGCCCTGTTGGAAGCCACCTTGTCTGTGCTGGCCCTGACCACCTTGTTGATTTCCACCGTGCTGTCCTCCTTGCTCATTTGGAGAGATAGGCATACCCGGTTTATTTGTCCGTTTACGTTTGCGCTTATTGTCTTGATTCGCATTAGACGATGAAGCCACAGGCTTCTCTTTAGGTTTGAAGGTCGGCAATTCAATTTTACCGATAACCTTTGGTCCTTCCAGTTTTTCAGAACGAGCGCGAATCACTTCGTTTTGCTCTTCTGCAGGCTTAGATTCTATAACAGGTTTATTTTCCACCTTTATTTCTTCCTTTTTAACTTCAATTTTATGTTCTGGTTTCTCAACCACAGGCTTCACCTCTTCTACAGGTTTCACAACCTCTTCCTTCTGTGCTATTGGCGCAGGAGCTGGCGTAGGTGCAGGTTTTCGTTCTTCTTTTACTTCAGGCTTAGCTGGCTCTACCGGCTTAGGTGCCTCTACTGCTTTAGGCTCTTCTTTTATGACCTCCTTAACAGGTTCTGCTTTGACTTCAGGCTTCTCGACAACTTCTTCTTTCTTCTTTGCCTTCCCTTTATTTAAGCTATCCAAATCAATCTTGCCTACAACCTTAAGGTGTCCTCCAGCTGTATTTTCTTCTGCTTTCTCTGGCTTTTCTGTCTCTTCCTTTTCTACAGGGACAGGTGTTGCTACATTTTTGATTAGGATCTCTTCCGAATCATCAGCATGTTCTTCTCTTTTAGAGGCTGTAGAATCTTGAGGTACGGTTGCACTTCCGCCCAAAGGAGTTTCATCACGACGAATTTTTCCAATAACAATTTGCTTCGCTTCATCCTTCGCAATTTTGTCACCTTGAAATTCGCGCGAAAGAACGCCATACATATCTCCAGTTAATTTTGTTGTAGGTTTTGCTTCTACGTCAAAACCCTTTTTACTTAAAAATTCCACTGCAGTACCTATACCAATATTAAGTTCCTTTGCTGCTTTGAGTAAGTTTATGCTTTTACCTTCTGTCATCTATTTATTAACCTCTAAAAATCTGTTACTACAAAAATATGTTTTTTTTACTCGCAATTAACAAATATTTACATTTAATATGTAATATCCGTATGGGCAACCGAAGCTTATTCAAACTCCGATTGCAAAATGCGCACTATCTCCTGGATAGTATCTTCTTCTAAATCCGTGCGTCTTGTCAATTCTTCTAACGACAATGACAATACCGACTTCGCACTATCTAGACCAACGCGTTTTAATTCGTCGATGATCCAGCTGTCGATTTCATCTGAGAACTCTTCGATATCCACATCCTCCTCTACCTCATCGTTTTCTCTGTATACATCGATTTCATATCCTGTCAACTTACCTGCCAACTTGATATTGTGTCCTCCACGGCCGATCGCCAATGAAACCTGATCTGGTTTCAAGTAGACTGCTGCTGTCTTACCATCTTCATCAATTTTGATAGAAGAGATACGCGCAGGGCTCAATGCACGAGTGATATACAACGAGTGGTTTGTTGTGAAATTGATAACGTCAATATTCTCATTACGCAACTCGCGTACGATACCATGAATACGGGAACCTTTCATACCCACACAGGCTCCTACTGGATCGATACGGTCATCGTAAGACTCTACCGCTACCTTAGCACGTTCTCCTGGTTCACGTACAATTTTCTTAATGGTGATCAAACCATCAAAGATCTCTGGAACTTCCAGTTCAAACAGGCGCTGTAAGAATTCAGGTGCTGTACGTGAAATGATAATCTTAGGATTACTGTTCATCATATCCACCTTATAGACTACTGCACGAATGCTATCACCTTTCTTGAAATAATCCGCTGGGATCTGCTCTGTTTTAGGCAGGATCAGCTCATTGCCATCCTCATCCAATACCAGAATTTCTTTTTTCCAGATTTGATAAACCTCTCCGATTACCAATTCACCTTCGCGGTCTTTATATTTCTTGAACACCTCATCTTTTTCCAGTTCTAATACTTTAGATACCAACGTCTGACGGGCTGCCAAGATTGCGCGACGGCCAAAACTTTCTAATGTAATCTGTTCGATATAATCATCCCCAACTTCCAAATCAGGATCAAATTGGTGTGCTTCAGCTAATTCGATTTCTAAATCATCATCTTCCGAAAATCCGTCCTCCATCACCACACGTGTTCTCCACATTTCCAAATCCCCATTATCCGGATTCACAATAACGTCAACATTCTCGTCCGTACCGAAACGCTTACGGATCATGCTGCGGAATACTTCCTCTAATACTGTAATTACCGTAGGACGGTCGATATTTTTGAACTCTTTAAACTCCTGAAAAGAGTCAATCAAATTAATATTGCTGCTCATTTTTAGTTAAATGAAATTAACACCTTTGTTTCTGTTATTTTATCCATTGAAAATATGACTTCGTTTGTTTCAGCCTTTTTTCCTTTTTCTTTTATTATTTCTTCAATTACCACTTCCGACTCCGTTGCGCTGATCAGTTTACCTTCACGCTTGGTGCCATCCTCCAATTTAATACGGACATTGCGCCCTATGTTCTTGACATATTGTCTCGGCATCAATAGACCTGTATCGATACCCGGCGAAGAGACCTCCAGGCGGTAAGCCTTTTCGATTGCATTCTCCTCTTCCAGGTGAAATCCCACATGCCTACTCACGGCCACACAATCCTCAATAGAGATCCCCTCATCACCATCCAACAAGATTTCAAGAACCCCGTTTTTCAACATCTTTATACGAACTACAAAGAGATCTGCTCTATCTGCAATCTTTTCTTCTACCAGTTCTTTTACGCGTTGTTCGACCTGCATACGTTAATTTTAAAAATCAATTAAAAAAGGGGGCAAATACATGCCCCCTTCCTTTCAGATAGTACAAAAGTAGTATTTTTTTTTGAAAAACACAAGTCCTCTGTATATTTTTTCGCTCTCCGTATCATCTGTCGCTTCTTAAAAACATCTTAGCGTCTTTTAGTTAGGGGTTTTTAGTATCCACTACCGCACTGATTGTCTTCTGCATCTGCGCCATCATCGCAGTGAGGGACTCCATTGTAGGCTCGCTACTTGGCTCCGGGAATTCGGTAGAGATATAAGCCTTCGCTTTCCACACCTCCAGTATCTCATCGGCGGCAACCCAGTACGGCTCGTACACCTTATTATCCGACAATAACTTTAATCCTTTATCATCCTTATATTTGAATGCAATACGTTTATATACGATACCGTCATTTTGCGACAATACTATATACGTCTGTCCGGGCTTCACATCATGCCAATTCTCGACATACTCCGCGACCACGATAGAACCTGACGGAAGAGGCAACATCGAATCTCCTTTTATTTCAAAAGCCCTATAAGTACCCTGTTTGAAAATCGGCAGGGAGAATCTTGGCAGCTCCCGCACAAATTCCGGATCGCCATAACCGTTCAGGTAACCTGCACTCGCTTTGGTCGGCACCAATTCTATATTCTCTCTATCCTCGCCATCCACCGTAACGCTTAGCACCCGCAGATTAGAGGCATTGCTTTTCGGAACAGGCTTCCATTTCTCGTCTATCTGGTCGTTGACCAATTCATCCATCGATAGCTCATAGTGTTCTGCTATTTTTTTTAGCAGTTCATACTTTGGCTCTGCGCGATCCTCCTCATAGGCCCCTACCGAAGCGCGCTTAATCTCCATAACATCAGCAAATTGTTGCTGCGTCAGTTTGCTCTTTTTTCTTAAGAACTTGAGGTTTGATGAAATGTTTGACATAAAGTATTTTAAAATATATTTTCTGAAAACTAAATTTATTAGTAATATTGTGCCAATAAAATTAGTAAAAAATATAATCACCACCAAATAATTTAGTATATCACATGAAAAAACACCTTATTTACATCGCGACAGACCCTAATAGAGCCTATGTAGAGGCAGGTTATACCCAGGATTTAATTGCACAGTCCGCCGACCTACAGTTTCACTCCAGCCGTAACGCAGGCAAGCTCCCTAAGTTTAACCGTATTGTACATGTAGAAGAATTTTCTTCTTTTGACAGCGCACAGAAACGCCTGATGGAGCTTACCCACTTCACCCGTATGCAAAAAGAACGCTTGATCCGAAAACATAATCCAAACTGGCTCAACATCACCCCGTCCGTTACGGCTATGAGCAACCATCCGGCACTGCACATTTCACATGCGCTAGTGGCTGCTTATTAGGCGAGCAACTTTCAGTGATATACTACCCAAAAACGATTATACTAAAATGTCCTTAAGGAGATTAAGGACATACGACAACAGCTATAACACTTTCATGATTCCTTTATGAAAGTTCTTGATGCCCATTAAACCGAACGAGGAGAGCTCATTGATGCCTTGGAATATAGAGCTGCATCAACAATACAGACACTTTCAGCAAAAAAAAGGCGTTGTTTAAACCTAAGCCTAAACAACGCCCCCTTAACAACCTCAACATATATCGCATATGTTATAGATATAGACTACCATCCTGGCAGAAAGTTTAATCCGAATGTCCCGAATTTCGTTCTCGACTTGATCAATGGCACTGCGTAATACGGTTCCAATATCATGGCACCGAATAGATTGATACGCAAAGAAACCCCCGTACTGAAAATAGGTACACGATAATTTGTATCATACCCATTAACCGGATTGCCATTATCATCTACCACAGGCTTACCTTCACTGTCTATTTGTTGAACAATAGGCTTCTTATCTACACTACTTACGATTGTATTCCCACGGCTCCATGCCAAACCTGCGTCAAAAAAGAAGTTAAGATCCGAAAAAAGCAGTCCTGACTTGAACATAGCAAGCTTCTCTGGACCTGTAAACGGCAATCGCACCTCGAAATTACCTACCAAGGTCCTTGACCCCATTAAATCGTTGAATGACACCCCACCAACCTTATCAGGATTCAGGTCATCAAAGCCCCGTACAAAAAACGGATA
>JAITLW010000138.1 GCA_031277715.1 Sphingobacterium sp.
AAAATCAAATCAACAGAAGTCTCCTTGATTTTTTTGCGAGCTTCCAGAGCTGAGTAACAATGACCTACAACAGTAACTCCATCAATCTGCTCCAGGTAAAAACGCATTCCCTCCACTGCTAGAGGTTCATCATCAACTATGAGGCAAGTAAGCATATCCATCATCATCAAAACTACACATAAATCCACAACGTAGCCCTATACGACTCAGCTGTATGCACAATATCCAACTTATACCTCTCTGCATATAAAAGATCCAATCGTTTACGAAGATTTGACAGACCCAATCCAGAATTACCTTCATTCTTATTGACAAGATTACTTTTCGAAACCGAATTCTCCACAAAAAAAACAAGACATTCCTCTTCTTGATCCATTTTGACCTTTACAAATCCCTTACCATCCTCCGGACGGGAGACATATTTGAAAGCATTTTCCAATAGTGTAAAAAACAACAGTGGTGATATACGAACCTGCGCATCTCCAATATTCCAGGATGTATCAATAATCAATCGATTATCCCAACGGATCTGTTCTATCTCAATAAAATTATTTATAAACTCGATTTCAGTTTTTAAATAGGTCGAATCCTTATTCCCTTCATAAAGCTGATACCTCAACATGTCAGCATATTTCAATAACAAAGTGGAAGATTTTTCAACATTACGCTGCATTAATATATGAATATGATTCAACACATTAAACATGAAATGTGGATTAATCTGTGCCTGTAATGCTGCAACCTGACTTTCCAAAAGACTTTTCTGTAAAACATGATGCTTTTCAGAGAGCTTAGCATGTTCATAGAAAAAACGTAATCCCCCAAATCCCAAGTTCAATAACAACGCGATTGGAGTAGCATTAATAAGAGAAACCCAAAAGGTATCCCGAGGTTCATTATCCAAGACGATAATCCCCCTCTGTCCTAAAAAAAAGAGCAGTTCTTCGCAGAGGTATAATAAAACACCTTGTACCAAAGCCATGCTCACTAATACAAGTACCGTCCAATACCCTCTATTTTTACCAACGGCTTGAGGTAGTAGCAGGTTACAGAGGATATACGTAGATAGGATAAGCGCGCCGAGAGGTACCATCACAGAGATGGTTTTTGAAAACAGATCATGCTGCTGATAGTCACTAACCGTCCAGATTACGGTGGTTATGATCAACCACAACAAACAAAACAGCGCATTAAAATGTCTAAGTCGTTCAGTTATCATAGTCCTTAACCAGGCAGTTTACGCTCTAATTTTTCAATTTTATGGTACAGCTCTTTAATCAACTTATACTGTTCCTGTTGGGTTTCATACAGGCCTTTAATCTGTTCCTCAAGCAAAATATCCATCTTTTGATGAAGGCTTCGTATTTCGAGCTCAGCTTTTAGATTCACTAAGTAATCATTTTCACCACGCATTCGATCCTTTTCTTCTTGCCTATTCTGACTCATCATAATAATTGGTGCTTGCAAAGCTGCAACACAGGAAAGTACAAGATTCATCAGAATAAAGGGATAGGGGTCAAACTGTTCGCTTTTCAGGGCCAGCGTATTAAAAGCGATCCACACTAGTAGAATAACGATAAAAATAATTATAAAACGCCAACTTCCGCCAAACTGCGCAACCCTATCTGATATACGCTGCCCCCTGCTCAAAATCTCTTTAGGTGGATGCACCAAACGATCTACAATAAGCGCTTCCTCCTCCATAGTCTGTTTGACGATGTCATGAAGCTTTCGCATATTGTCATTATTCTTCTCAACGATTTCATCAATTTGCTTACGATTGCTCATGGATAGCTTTATATAGTTTTGAACTAAAGTTAGGGATTTAGCCTCAACTAACATAATAAAAAAATCGGGTAGCGCTTCAATTACACTACCCGATTTTTAAAACTATACTATGCGGTTAAGCAAATGCCTTATCCCCTTTTTTGTACGGGAACTCGCCATCATATCGACCAGGCACTTTCACATAACGAAGTGCTTTTGTACAACCTAATTCCGAATTAAAGAATCCAGTAAGCGTCAATTGCTTGAACATCGTAAACCAATGTGAAGGATCATTCTCTTCCGAATGGTAAAGCTCATTTTGTTTTACTTTATTTTTCTCACGGATTTCCTTTTGTTCTTCAGCCTGTTTCTTATTGAACTCACCGGCTTCTTTATCAAGTGCAGCTGCTACCGCTGTACGATCTTCAATAGAAAGCTCACCAAAAGGTTTACCTTTTACCTCTTTCGCTTTTGCATCCAAAGAGGCAAAACCTTCTAAAAATACCTTCTGCTGTTTCTCCGTGTAGCAATCCCTTACCATAACCGGAATAAAACTACCAACACCGGCTTCCTTAGCACCAGGTGTTTCCGTAGGAGGCAAAATAGCATCAGCTAAATCACCTAATCGTTCAATGATATCTTTCTCAAATAGCCCTGCAACGTCTTTAGACGCAGGCCTTGTACAACCTTCCAAAAATAGGTTAGCTCCAATCACGGAACCACCCAAAATCATGGCCACACGTTGTATTGCTTCTCTTCTATTCATCTTTATCTATTTAAAATGTATAGTTTACTTCCCAACCTGGTCTATAGGTACGTTTAACAAATTGATTCGCTTCATCAAAGTTTGTTACGCGCATGTTATCGTTGTCCCAAAGTAATTTTAGGCTCCGACCAGGATATTTATTATCAATTTTTAAATCAGCGCCACGGATAGCCAAGTTTGCCATCAACAGAGCTTCTGTCAAAGGTCCTGCAATTTCAAACGGCGAAGACATCTCCATATTACCATAACCAGCTAAGCAGCCTTCCACCCACTGCGCCCAATGTCCATTTGCGCCACCAGATACTCTTTGATATTTCTCAGCAACTTTTTTATGAGGTCTATCCGTAGGCAACAACCGAGGATTAGCGGCATAGGTATCCGCTAAGACCTTCCCTTTCTTTCCGATAATAAGAATACCATTTCCACCGTCACCAAACTTCTCATTCGCTCCTAATTCATCTGGACGGGGCGGCTGTATACCACCATCCATCCAATGCACCTTCACATCTCCTTTCGTCTTTGCTGTTTTTGGAAAAGTCATAGTTACTGAACTCGATGGAGGACAAGATTCCGGAAAATAGCCGCGTTTGAATTCATCCACATACACAGAACCTACACTAGCCTGTACATCTTTCACATATTGCAATCCATAAATACTAAACGGAGCCTCTAGGTTATGACAGCCCATATCTCCCAGCGCACCTGTACCGTAAGGCCACCAGCCTCTCCAATTGAAAGGCACCAACTTATCAAAGTAATCCGTATATGGAGCCGTACCCAACCATTTATCCCAATCTAAAGTCGATGGAACTGCTGTTTTCTGAGCAGGCCAAGCAATACCTTGAGGCCATACTGGTCTATCCGTCCAGGCATAGACCTCCACTAAATCACCGATCAGCCCCGCATCAATCCATTCCCGCATCTGCCGTACACCATCACCAGAAGCACCTTGATTCCCCATCTGCGTTACCACTTTATAGCGCTTTGCCGCATGAGTTAATGCCCGAGCCTCCCACACATCGTGAGCCAATGGCTTTTGCACATACACATGTTTACCTAGCTCCATTGCTGCCAATGTCTGTATAGCATGGTTATGATCTGGCGTAGATATAGATACCGCATCAATATGTTGGGCTTCTTTATCTAACATCTCTCTAAAATCAGTGTAAAATTTAGCATTAGGAAATTTTTCAACAGAGCCCTTCGCTCTTGCCTTATCTACGTCACAGAGATAGGCAATATTCGCCTTATTACTTTGAAAAATCTTGTTTACATCCGAACCTCCCATACCACCTACACCTATAGAAGCAACCTGCAACATATCACTAGGAGCGCGAAATCCAGGTCCTCCGAGCACATGTCGGGGCACAATAGTAACACCGGCAGCTGCTATTGCCGCCTTTTTAATAAAATCTCTTCTACTTTCGTTGTTCATAACAGAGTCCGATTAGTATTATAAATTTCTTTTTTTAAGTTCGCTCACTGCAAAATCTACTGCACGTGCTGTCAGAGCCATATAAGTCAGCGATGGATTCACACAACCAGCAGATGTCATCGCCGCACCATCTGTAACAAATACGTTTAGCGCATCCCATACTTGATTATTCCCATTCAACACGGATGTCTTTGGATCCCTTCCCATACGGGCAGTTCCCATCTCATGGATCCCCTGTCCAAGCCCATATACATTGTCATAGGTATTCACATCCTTCACCCCGATGCTCTCCAACATTTCCTTCATCTCATTCTGCATATCTCCCCGCATCTTGATTTCATTGTCTTTGATCTCCGCATCAATAGCCAGTATCGGCAATCCCCACTTATCTTTCTTATCCTTATCCAGTTTAATATGATTTTCGTGGTAAGGTAGCATTTCGCCGAAAGCACCAAAACCTACTGACCAATTTCCAGGTTCACAGATGGCATCCTTCCAAGCTCCTCCGACACTCATCTCCGCAATCTCCCCAGACCAACGTCCACGGCTAGCCGCACCTTGATAACCAAAACCACGAACATATTCCCGTTGCTTACTATCTCCATCCACGTTAACAAAACGCGGCACGTAGAGACCCGTAGGACGTCTACCAAAAATATATTTATCCTCGTATCCTTCTACTTTACCTCCGGCACCACAACGGAAATGATGATCCATCAAATTGTGTCCCAATTCGCCACTGCTGCTACCAAGACCACCTTCCCACACATCAGTCGCAGAGTTCATCAATACCCAAGTAGAATTCATTGCCGAAGCACATACAAAAACAATTTTCGCATAATATTCATACGTTTGATTCGTCTCCGCATCTAAGATTTCAACCCCTTTAGCTTTTTTCGTATTCTTATCGTATATTATCTTAGTAACAATAGAAAAAGGTCTTAACGTAAGATTCCCTGTTTTAACAGCCGCTGGTAAAGTAGCCGATTGTGTACTAAAATACGCACCAAAGTTACATCCCAACCAACATTGGTTTTGATATTGACAATTGACACGCCCTTCATGCGGCACAGTAATATTTGCAGTACGTCCCATTAGAAAATGCCGCTTACCACCATATTCCTTTTGTAAACGGGCCGCTAAATCTTTTTCAACAATATTGAAAGGCATCGCAGGCATATAATCACCATCAGGAAGAGAAGCCACTCCATCACGATTCCCGGATATACCGGCAAACTTCTCTGCATAACTATACCAAGGAGCGATATCCTTATAACGTATCGGCCAATCTACGCCATGTCCATCCTTCAAATTCGCTTCAAAATCCAAGTCACCAAGACGGTAAGATTGTCGACCCCACATCAACGAACGTCCACCGACATGATACCCTCTATACCAGTCAAAACGCTTGATTTCGGTATATGGGCTCTCTTTTTCATTAACCCAATAATCAAGATTCTTCTCATTCAAAGGATAATCACGCTTTAACACCGGATGATCAGCAATCATCTCCTGAGTCCTTCCACCTGCATGCGGAAACTCCCAAGGATGTTTATTGGGTGAAGTATAGTCCTTAATATGTTCGATATTACGACCACGTTCCAGCATAATCGTCTTCAGTCCTTTCTCCGTCAATTCCTTTGCAGCCCAACCTCCACTTATGCCTGAACCTATTACAATTGCATCATATGTATTGTTTTCTACCATGACTTTAAATATTTTTTATTTAACAAACTCTCTCTTTTACTTAACTAAACTTTAGCTGCTGTTCCGACTTTCTCATCTTTAAAGAGCAACATAAAAATAACCATCACCACCAATGCAATTCCAGCGGGGATAATCCAGGTTTGTTGCCAAAATGCGGCAACATTAGATTCTTGTAGGTCTTTATACATTTCGCCGACATACCCCGCTACCCAAAAACCGATTAACTGCCCTACACCATAAGTAGCCAATGTAATCAACCCCTGTGCGGCACTTTTATATTTTTCTCCAGCCTTACTATCAGTATAGATCTGTCCTGAAACAAAAAAGAAATCATAACAGATACCGTGCAATGCGATACCTAAAATCAACATAAACGAAAGATCTCCGGCATTGCCATAGGCAAAAAGCAAATAGCGAACCGCCCACGCTAACATCCCCACCAAAATGGTTTTTTTGAATCCAAAACGGGTAAAGAACAACGGTAAAAGCAAAAGAAATCCAACTTCTGAAATCTGACCAATAGTCATCTTCCCTGTTGGGTTCTCCAAACCGATTTGATCTAAAAAAGGATTGGCATTTTGATAATAAAAAGCAAGCGGAATACAAATCAAGATCGAGGAAACAAAGAAAATCAAGAAGTTCTTATCTTTCAACAACTTAATTGCATCCAACCCGATAATTGAAGCAAATGAAGGCTTTTCCTCTGCAGATACTTTAACTGGAGGTGTTTTAGGTAGAACAAAAGAAAATAATCCAAGTACCAAAGACGCGACACCAGCCATCAAAAATGTATTTTTCAAAGCGCCCTGCGCAGAAGCCTCAGCACCGTCCCACTTAAAC
>JAITLW010000379.1 GCA_031277715.1 Sphingobacterium sp.
TAATGCGTTGGAATTTAGAATGGATCAGAACATTTAGAGCGATATATGAGGAGGGGACGCTGTCAGCCGCGGCTCAAGAGTTGTTTATTTCACAACCTGGTGTAAGTTTGCACTTGAACTCTCTGGAAGCGTATGTTGGGTATAAATTGTTTGATCGCTCGGCAAGAAAGATGGTGCCTACAGAAAAGGGGAAGATATTATACAATTTCGTACTAGAGCCCTTGAATAAGCTGGAGCTTGCCGAGCAGCATTTTCATAAGCGCTCTCAAGAGGAACGTACTACAATTAGTGTTGGGATGTGCTTTGAGACTTTCCAATATACATTGGAGGAGCATATTGCTAAATTGCCATTTAATTTAATTATCAAATTTGGTGAGTATCCGCAAATGACACAGGATCTAGATAATGGATTGTTAGATTTAATTATTACTCCGCATAAAGGAAATCAGCAAAATTTGGAGTTCAATGCTTTTTCAAAAGAACGACTGGTCCTTATAGCTGGTAGTGAAACGGACACGAAGGAGATAGAAGGGTTATTAGCCAAAAAGGAAATAAAGCGAGCGAATGAGGTTTTAAAAAATCAGTTGTGGTATAGTACAGCTGCAGATATGGAACATCTGAAAAATTTTTGGTTGGCGCATTTTAAAGAACATCCTGACTTTAGTCCTAACTATATCGTGCCAAATATTAGTTCTATTATCCGTTGTCTAAATGGTGGGACAGGTTTTTCGGTGGTTCCTGATTTTTTGTGTTTTGATGCTATTGCCGCTGACAAAATAAAGCTCGTCTGGGAGGGAGTAGTGCCTTTGGAGAATACATTGTATTTTGGTACACGTAAGAAGACTATGTATGCGACAGAAATTGCTCATCTGGAGCGATTGCTACAAGAGAAATGGAATGTTTAATTCTACTAAGAATAAAAGCCAAGAGATAGTGTTTGGATAAAGCATAGCGATGGAGGGATTTGAAAACCGGCGTTCCTTGAGAAATAGGTGATAAGAATCATTTATTTCTAGGGTGCAGGTCATGGCATAGCATGCTATTTCTGAATATCTTTATATACAAACCATAAAATAGATAAAGATATGGCTAACACAATGAAAGCGGCACGTTGGTATGCTGCAAAAGACATCAGGGTAGAATCAACAGCTATTCCAGAGGCTAAATCAGGACAAGTTAAAATAGCGGTACAGTTTGCAGGTATCTGCGGTTCTGATTTGCATGAATATGTACATGGACCACAGTTGATTCCGGTAGACCAACCGTACCCACTGAACGGACATCAGGGAGTAACTACGCTAGGGCATGAGTTTTCGGGAGTAGTAGAATCTGTAGGAGAAGGCGTACATCACCTGAAAGCCGGTGATCGGGTTGTTGTGGAACCTCTTTTCAAAAACTTTGATAGTCCTTTTATCCCGAATGGAGAATACAATCTGTCCGAGCCACTTGGATTTATAGGCCTTTCTAGCAATGGAGGGTTCGCGTCTTATGTGGTGGTTGAAGATTATATGGTACATAAGATACCTGATAGTATGTCTTTCGAAAAAGGAGCACTCGTAGAGCCTGCTGCTGTAGCGGTATATGCGGTGCTACAAAGTGGCCTTAAAATCGGTGAAACAGTGTTGGTGTCCGGCGCTGGTCCTATCGGACTGCTCTGTGTACAGGCGGCTCTTGCTGCTGGAGCTACAACCGTAATTGTGACTGATATAGCAGACAAGCGTCTGGAGAAAGCGAAAGCTATCGGTGCTACACATATTATCAACGCTAAAGAAGAGGGTATACCACAAAAGGTAAAGGCCATTACAGGATTAGGAGTGGATGTTTTTCTAGATTGTGCAGGTGTGCAAGCTTCTTATACGAATGGAATCGATAGTTTAAGAAATGGTGGAACGGCAGTATTAGTAGCGTTGTTTGGCAAACCAGTGAGTACAAATGCGCTGGATCAAGTGCTTCGAGAGATTACTATAAAAGGGATTATTGCTTATCGTAATATTTTTCCACAGGTGATTGCGCTTATCGATAGTGGACGTATGCCTGTAGAAAAGCTTGTGACGAGTAAGATCGGCTTGGATGACATTGTGGCAAAAGGATTTGAAGCCTTGGTGAATGATCCTACGGAAGTGAAAATCTTAGTTGATATACAGAAAGGTTAATCCGCTATAAACAACAAAGCCCGAATTTATTCGGGCTTTGTTGTTTAATATGGTATGATTCATTTGAAAACCTATGCTGTTTTTATAGCTGTTGTGTTTAATAATAAAAAAATACTTCTAAAAATGTAGAAAAATAACGATGGGCTATGCGATTAAAATACTAATTTAGCCCTAGAAAGCTGACTATGGCGATCAGCCATAGTTATGATGTATTGTTGAGTTTAACTTATATGATATTTTTCTAAAAAAAGAGAAGCAGTTACCATTGAAAACAAACCGATCCACTGGCTGGTGGGTCACAAAATAATTTACATATGAAGAAAGTATTTGCATCACTATTGACGGCTTGCGCTTTATTGGGAGCTCAGGCTTGGGCTTGTACACGTGTAGTTTACAAGGGACCAAACGGTAACATCATTACAGCACGCAGTATGGACTGGAAGGATGATATCGCTGCGAATCTATGGGTATTCCCACGTGGTCTAGAACGTAATGGTCAGGTAGGACCACAGTCGGTAAAATGGAAATCAAAGTACGGCTCAGTAATCGCGTCGGCTTGGGATATCGCAACGACGGATGGTCTCAATGAAAAAGGTCTTGTCGCGAATGTACTTTGGTTGGTAGAGTCTGAATATGCAAAATTTAATCCTGCAGGAACTAAACAAGGATTGACTATTTCCGCTTGGGCACAGTATGTATTAGATAATTATGCTACGGTACAGGAAGCTGTACTTGACCTAGGTAAAGAGTCTTTTGTAGTGGTGAGTGATTATATCCCAGGTACGCAAAAGTTTACTACGCTACATTTGTCTATCTCGGATGCAACTGGTGATAATGCCATCCTGGAATATATCAATGGTAAATTGGTAATACACCATAGCCCGACCTATACGGTGATGACCAACTCTCCGGTTTTTGGTGACCAATTGGCCTTGAACAAGTATTGGGAAGGCGTACCGGGTACTGCGATGTTGCCAGGTACTAATCGTGCCGCAGATCGTTTTGTGCGTGCTTCTTATTACATTAATGCAATTCCACAGACGGAAGATACACGTATTTCGGTAGCGAGTGTGTTTTCAGTGATACGTAACTGTTCAGTTCCATTCGGTATTAGTTCTGAAGCAGAGCCAAATATATCATCTACGCGGTGGAGGTCTGTAGCAGATCAG
>JAITLW010000290.1 GCA_031277715.1 Sphingobacterium sp.
AATCTATCTCCCTGCCAGCTCCTCGCTATCTCGGATCGTAGTGAGCATGTTGGGATACCAAACAGAACAGCTCGTTCTTAAAGAAGGGAAATCCGAGTGGACAATATCACTACTATCTCAAGAAAACGACCTCTCAGAAGTAGTTGTCACAGGATACACCAAACAATCCCGTGTACACACCACAGGTGCTGTAAGCTCTTTGCCTGCCGAAGGGATAGCACGCATGCCCGTCGCCTCCTTTGACCAATCTTTACAAGGGCAGATTCCAGGACTTTATGTCGCCTCTCCATCTGGACAACCAGGAGCACCTGGCCGTATCACACTACGGGGAATCGGATCTATACAGGATGAAAACTCATCCCCTCTCTATATCTTGGACGGTGTACCTATCTCGGCCGGCTCATTCTCCACCTTAAATCCCCAGAGTTTTGAAAATATCACCGTGCTCAAAGATGCCGCTGCGACAGCACAGTACGGATCCCGGGGGGCCAACGGCGTCATCGTGATTACATCCAAGAAAGGCAACTCCTGGGAGAATGGCACACCGCGCATCTCTTATACGGGACAATTTGGCTATGCATCGGTCAATAATAGCAAATGGAACATGATGAATACACAAGAGCGCCTTTTATTCGAGGAGCGCCTACAGGACCACAACTTCCCTGGATGGGCCTATTCGAGAAACAACCCCAATAAACTGGTAAACGGTGCACTGCTACCGAAAACCGAAAAAGACTTTCTAGAGGGGGATGAAAAACTCGCCAGCCTACGGGGTATAGATAATGATTGGAGAAAGCTCTTATTACGCAATGGAACAACAAATGCACATGACGTCAGCTATTCGCTTGGCCGGGAGAACACGCAGATATTCTCCTCTCTCTCCTACTTTAATCAAGAAGGTGTGTTATACAACTCCGGATTAGAGCGGATCAACCTGACCAACAACATTGCGCATCAATCTGGCAGATTATCACTGGCATTGAACGTCAATCTCGCAACAACTAAAAGTAAAATCAGTGAATCAGACTTTGACGTCAGCGAAACCAATCCTGTGGCATCCCTTTATTTTGCCCTGCCTTACGAAAATCCGTATGACAAAGATGGCAACCTAACCCCCGGCCCGAACCGCTTCGGAACAAACGCATTATCAATGTATCGGGACGTAGACCGTCGCGAACGTCAGTACAAGAGCGTCGTGACAGGTAACTTCTCCTACACGCTAACCGAACATCTGAAGCTGACCAGTACCTCTGGAGTAGACTTTCAACAGATCAATGGCAAACATATCATCAAACCTGACACTTATTTTGGAGACCTTGTCGAACAAGGGGGACAAGGGTCATACACCTCCAACACAAACAACTATTTTAGTCTAGTAAGCAATATCGGCTTTAATTACTCACGTCGCTGGGACAATCACTTTATAGAAGCAATAGGTCTAGGGGAAATCAACAAACAAAAAATCAGTAGCCAAGGTTTTACAGGCTATGGCCTTGTTCCTGGACTATCTCAAACTCCTGGAGGCATCACTCCCGGCACGGCAGAAAACAATCTTATACCACAGCTATCTGGTGGCCTATCGGAGAATGCATTGGTCTCTCAAATCGGATTGCTCCGTTATTCCAATGGCAATCGCTTTACCATAACCGGAAGCTTGCGTCGTGACGGATCATCCCGGGTGCCTGAATCCAATCGGTATAAATATTTTTATGCAGGGGGGGCCAGCTGGAACCTAGGAGAAGAGGAATTTGTAAAAGCAATCCCCGCAATCAGCACATGGCGCTTACGCGCTAGTTACGGTCTGACAGGAAATGCCTCTGGCTTTGCCAGTGACTTTGGGTACCGTCGACTATATGCGGTATCACACTATGCCGGCCAAAATGCATTTGTTCCTGTATCGGCTGGAAATCCGAACTACAACTGGGAAATGAATCGTGTCACCGATATAGGTACAGAAATAGGCTTTCTGAATAATCGCATTACGGCAGAGCTTGACTTCTACAACCGCGTAACAAGCAATCTATTTGTTGACCGTACGCTCTCTATGACATCAGGCTTCGAATCCGTTCCTGATAATATGGGAAAAATCCGTAATCGAGGTGTAGAATTTGGTCTATCCGGAGACCTCATCCGCAAAGACGACTTTTTCATCCGTCTAGGGGTAAATGGTTCTTACAACAAAAACCGCATCTTAAGCCTAGGGGACGAAGATGAAATCGTTACGGAAGACTACTCCATCCATCGGGTAGGCCAGCCCTTGGGCCACTTCTATATGGTAAGATGGGCAGGTGTAGATCCACAAACGGGCGCGCCACAATACCTTGATGCCGATGGTGAGATCACTTCTACTTTTGACCCAGAGAATGCGGTACTGGTGAAAGGCTCCTTCGACCCGCCTCTAAAAGGAGGGTTCACGGCACGTGTAGGCTACAAAGGACTACAGGTAAGCGCCCTGTTCACTTACATAAAGGGAATGTACCGACTCAATACGGGCGAGTTGTACCGTACATCCGCTGATGCCAACTACAGGATCTACAACCAGTCCCGTGATATGTTAGATTTTTGGCAACAACCTGGAGATCAATCCAACAATCCCTCCCCGCAATACGAGCGTTTTATGACAGACCGCGAACTACAAAGCGCCGACTACATCAAGCTACGCAACCTACAGGTCAACTACAGTATACCAATGGGCAACAAGCTATCGAAATACTGCCGCGAGATCAGTGTATTTGGACAAGGACAAAACTTAGTGACCTGGACAAAATGGAAAGGACAGGATCCAGAAGATGACAACAACTGGTACCAATATGAATACCCATTACCACGCACTTATACCTTAGGCTTACACGTTAAATTTTAAACAGCAATGAACTTATCTAAAATACTAGGTTTTTTAACCGCCACCTTTCTTTTGTTTGCCAGTAGTTCGTGCAATAAGATACTTGATATGCACCCTCAGGACAAACTACAGGACGAAGAAATCTACACCTCTATACGAAACTACGAACAGGCTGTATTGGGTGTATACGCCGAACTGCAAACGGAATACAATATTCTAATTGGCAGTATATTCGCCGACGAGGCCAAACTCGCCAACGACAATATGGGAGTCAATGGCTACGCCAGCAATCTACATCGATGGAATTACGCATCAGACGATGACGTTCTATTAATGGCCTGGAAGAATGCATACGCCAGCATCTATAAGATCAACCTGCTATTGAGCAACAGCGAACGGGTCCAAAGATCCGGTAGCGCAGAGGAAGCTAAATTAAATCATCTCGTAGCGGAACTAAAAGCACTCCGTAGCTTTATTCACTTTGGGTTGCACCAGATCTATGGAGACTTTAATCCAGGGGCCGGAAACTACACCGTTCCTTACGTTACTACAGTAGATATACATCAAAAGCCACCGAAGTTACCGACTGCGGAATTCTACACACAAGCCGAACAGGATATCGTAGAAGCACTGGCCTCCGGAACAGGACAATCTGATCTAGGTCGTTTTTCGGATGATGCCATACATGCTTATGCCGCTCGCTTTTATCTCTATCAGAAAAAGTATAAGGAAGCTATTAAGCATGCGACGCCATTAATTACAAAATATAAATTAGCAGAAGGAGAGCATTATGCTACGCTTTGGCAAGACATCCGGAATACAGAACTCATCCTCGCTTTCAAAAGGAACAACAATAATGAAATCCGCCCCAATACCTTATGGCGCAATTACAGCTCTGGTAAAACATTATTTCATCCTTCGCATAAGATCCTAAACTATCTCGAACAGGAAGAAGGAGATCGCTATGCATTGTTTGAAGAGAACGAGGAAGAAGCTCCTGTAGGTAAATACCCTGGTAATACTTATGCCGATAATCTGAATGACGTCAAAGCGTTCCGAGTATCTGAACTGTATCTAATACTAGCCGAAGCCTATTTCTTTGAAAACAGACCTACAGAATCTAGTGATATGCTTGCTACATTACAACAAGCACGTGGTATAGATAGTCCTAAAACAGTAGCAAGTATCGATGACATATTAGGGGAGCGCTTTGCTGAGCTTTGTTTTGAAGGGCATCGTTATTTTGACTTAAAAAGACTAGGAAAAACCTTAGAACGTAACACTGAAGATTTGGCCTTGACCACAGACAAAAAACAGCTCCTGTCTACAGATCCCAACTACAGGTTACCTATTCCTTTCAAAGAGACACAAATAAATCCAGACCTTAAGTGGTAGGATCAAGAAGTAGCTCAACATCTACCTATAATATAGGTAAAGGTACCGTCGCCCCAGAGGCAGGCGGTGCCTATTTTTTGGTTGTCACCCTCCATCTACTGAGTAGAGCTATTAAATAGCGCTCCTATTTTAAATCCGGAACAAATAAGATATCCCACTGCAACTCCTATTATCGAAGCCAGAATATCTTTATAGTCGAAGACATTACTTTTAAATACGCTCCCTTGAATCAACTCATATCCAACAAGACCAATCGCCACAAATAAAGCATGTACCTTTAAGGATACTTTCTGATACTGAATATAATAAAGAAGCACAATAATAAGTCCTGCAAAAAAATTGGGAGAAGAATCTGCAATCCCAAAATCATTAATCTGATTGGAATAAATGTACCCTCTATAAATAGATTTAAACAAGATAGCTATGATAGCAAGTAGCACCAGTACTACCCATAAATATTTTGTCTCGGAAAAAGGTCTAAACTTCATTGGTAAAGTGAGTTATTTATTTAATAACAAAAATAAAAAAAGCCTTAACAAAAAAAAGCCCTAACTTTCGTTAGAGCTTTTTCTGTCGGGGTGGCAGGATTCGAACCTACGACCTCCACATCCCAAATGTGGCGCGATACCGGGCTACGCTACACCCCGAAAAGGTATCA
>JAITLW010000308.1 GCA_031277715.1 Sphingobacterium sp.
TACTAATTTGAATCGAGGTAGGTATTGGCCACTTTTGTAGCAACCTGATATCTTTTGTTTCCCATTTTCTTTGGTATATATACCTTCGGCTATGATACTGTCGCCTCGTAGTACATATACTGCCTTAGCATATTCGGTCCATGAACCGTTATTGAAACAGCTGTCGGGCATGGTCTTCGTTTTTGCATGCACGTGCATTTTTGCATACAGAGAGTCGCAGGTGAAAGTGAACTCATGCAGTGTAAAATTAAGCATTTGTTGTTGCTGCGGGATGCTATCCTGCACCCACACCCCTTGAAGAAAAGAGACCCCCTCGGTTTGCATTTCAGAATGTCGTTGGCATCCTGAAAAGACAAAAAGCATACTTAGGGAAAGCCCTAAGTATGCAACTATGTTTAAATGTTTTTTGATAAATATCTGCACTCGGTTATTTTAAACTACCTACCATTTCTTCAGGTTTTACCCATTCGTCAAATTGTTCTGCTGTAACATAGCCCAAAGCAATAGCGGTCTCTTTTAGTGTAGAGTTGTTTTTATGAGCGGTTTGAGCGATCTCTGCAGCTTTATAGTAACCTATTTTGGTGTTTAATGCAGTGACTAACATCAGTGAATTGTCAACCAGTTCTTTGATGCGCGCGTGATTCGGTTCGATACCGATTGCACAGTGTTCTTCAAAAGAAATACAAGCATCACCAATTAAGCGGGCAGATTGCAAGAAATTGGCTGCCATTACGGGTTTAAAAACGTTAAGCTCATAATGACCTTGTGTGCCACCAATTGTAATAGCCACATCATTACCCATGACCTGTGCTGCTACCATTGTCAATGCTTCACATTGTGTAGGGTTTACTTTTCCGGGCATGATAGACGATCCTGGTTCGTTTTCAGGGATTATTATTTCACCAATACCTGAACGTGGGCCTGATGCTAACATCCGAATATCATTTGCTATTTTATTTAAAGCGACAGCGAGCTGTTTTAATGCACCATGTGTTTCTACAATTGCATCGTGAGAAGCTAAAGCTTCGAATTTGTTCTCTGCTGTGATGAACGGGTGTCCTGTGAATTGAGCAATATATTTTGCGACAAGAACATCATATCCTTGTGGTGTATTCAGTCCTGTTCCTACTGCTGTTCCTCCAAGAGCAACCTCTGATAAGTGTGCCAGTGTGTTTTTGACTGCTTTGATACCATAGCTCAGTTGCGCTACGTATCCGGATAATTCCTGACCTAGGGTCAAAGGTGTCGCATCCATTAAGTGTGTGCGTCCAATTTTAACGACATTCATAAACTCTTCGGACTTGCGTTTTAGGGTGTCACGAAGCTTCTCGACACCAGGGATGGTTACTTCAACAACTGCTTTGTAAGCTGCAATATGCATTCCCGTAGGGAAAGTGTCATTTGATGACTGCGATTTATTGACGTCATCATTTGCTTTTAGTACAGGTTCGCCTTCTCCGATCGTGCCTCCAGCTAAGACTTGTGCACGATTTGCAATAACTTCATTAACATTCATGTTGGACTGTGTCCCTGATCCAGTTTGCCAAATAACTAAAGGGAATTGGTCATCCAATTTACCGGCTAATATTTCATCACATACGGCTGCGATAGCGTCGCGTTTTTCGATAGGAAGTACACCTAATTCATGATTTGCATAGGCAGCAGCCTTTTTTAAGTAAGCAAAGCCATTGACAATCTCAAGGGGCATAGAAGCTGCAGGTCCAATTTTAAAATTGTTGCGCGAACGTTCTGTTTGGGCTCCCCAGTATTTATCTGCTGGCACCTGAACTTCACCCATCGTATCTTTTTCTATTCTGAATGACATAATGTTAAAGTAAAAAGTTAAAATTCAAAAAAATGGGATTCCTTAATCTTTTCCTGTAGATAGAAATCTTAAAAACAAAGTTACTTAATAATAAAGAGAATAGGCAACTTGTAGCGCGGAAAATCATATACACATCACCTAAATACCCAATCTCTTTTGAAGGTATTCCTGTATATGATGATATAGTTGTTTGGGTTTCAATGTTCGCCAAGGAATATCATTTAAGATTCCGCCAAAATTGATGAAGTAATCAATATTACTGCTTTGGAACTCCTGTATAACATGTTCGCGGAAATGCAATCCAGCGATCCAGCCATCTTCGATATCTTGAAACCATTCTTCGTAATAAGAATCGTCTGAGGAATGGAAATTAAGTACATTCTCACCGATCAATATGTATTTTGTGATACCTTCTTGTATCAATACATCGATGATCTCTCGCTTAAGAAGCATAATGTCGTTGTAGATAGCATCATTCCATTCTCCAATAAGCTCTATGATCGTATAACCCAGGTCATAGTCGACATAAAGAATTTTTAGATAGAGAGTTTGAGAACCAAAATCATCCCACTGGGGGTGGAGGAGGAAGTTATAGACTTGTTTGTCGAATTCAAACTCATTGTAGATTGTGCCATAAAACGGAGATTTTTCATCGTCAGATGAAATGTAGTCATGTCTCCACTGATAATAGGGTTCAATCTCATGCATATGTGTCAATTTTTTTCAAACCTAAATAATTTCATTTTTATCTGCAATGTAATTATACAGCTACACTTCTGTTTTATAACATGATTTTTGACATAAAAATTAGTAATTGTTTGCTGATTTTAAATAGTTTGGCAGTTATTTTGGTATCTTTGACCATTGTGTTTACTCGGGCAAATTACCAATAATGTAACACATAAATCCTGGTTTAGGTGCATACGAATTAAATAAATGCAAAAAGGTACTGGACGGAATATTTTTGTAGCTGCGACTTATGCAGCAACTCTATTTTTGGGATTGATTCTTGGACAAAATTACGTAGACCAACAAAGTAATAATCCAGGAAACTCACTGGTACCTATTGGACTTTCGGACAATTCTTATAAAATACAGCAAGTGCTGGATTTGCTATCTAATACCTATGTGGATAGTCTAAATGTGGATTCTTTGCAAAACGGTGCTATCAATCATATTGTAGCGCATCTCGATCCCTACTCTTCTTATTTGTTGCCTAATGAATCTAAAGCACAATCAGAGGCATTGGAAGGAACATTCGAAGGGATTGGTTTAGAATTTTTCAATCTCAATGATACGTTGTTGGTTGTTGGGGTGATAGGAGGAGGGCCTGCTGAGAAAGCTGGTTTAAAAGTGGGAGACCGAATCTTGAGAATTGATTCAACCGATGTCTCGGGTAGAAAAATTGCTCAGAAGACAGTGGATAAAATGGTGCGTGGTAAGAAGGGGTCGGCCGTTGCTATTTACGTTGCTAGAGATAATGATATTAAAAAAGAACCTTTTAAGGTCATTAGAGATCAGATCAATGTTAGCTCTATTGATGTATCTTATATGATTAAGCCGACTATTGGCTACGTGCGTATAAGACGGTTTGGACTAAAGACGGCAGAGGACTTTAAGGCGACTATCAAAGAGCTTAAAAAACAGGGTGCCCAAAGTCTTATTTTAGACCTTCGAGATAATGGAGGAGGGTACTTCCATATTGCAATTCGTCTAGCCAGTGAGTTTTTTAAAGACCGCAAAATGCTGGTCTACACAGAGGGAGCACACGAGAACAAGAGGGAATATTATTCTGAAGGCGAAGGCGAGTATACGGACGGTAAATTAATCGTTTTGATTAACGATGGTACTGCCTCTGCTTCAGAGATCGTAGCGGGGGCTGTGCAAGACTGGGACAGAGCGACGGTTGTTGGACAGCGGTCTTATGGTAAAGGGATAGTGCAGGAACAGTTCGACTTTTTAGACGGTTCTAGGGTGAATTTGAGCATTTCTAGATATTATACACCTCTAGGGCGTAGTATACAAAAGAAATATACGGCAAACTGGTCCAATATGATCGATTATGCCAGTATGTATAGAGGTTTGTGGGTGTTGGATACGACCTTTGCGAATGCGCAGATGTACAAGACACTCGCAGGGCGGGAGTTGTTCAGTGGTGGAGGGATCAATCCCGATGTTAAGATTTCCGTTGATTCAAATACGCTGAGCTTACTTTATCAGGAGATTGTAAAGTCCAGTTATCTGGAACAGTTCGTTTATGAGCGTTTTACAAAGCAATTGCCTGCTTACTCGATAGAAAACTTCATTCAAGGATATCATTTACCGCAAGCGGAGTATGATAAATTCATCCTCTATTTGAAAGACAGGGATATTGTTGTTAATGAAAGAAGAAGTAAAGACCTATTGAAGTTAATACAGTCTGATATCGAGGCAATAGTCGGGCGTTATTATTTTGGAAGGGAAGCCTACTTTAAAGTCAAAAATAGAAGAGATGAGTATGTAAGGCGAGCGATAGAACTCTTGATGCCTCCTGTTAAGAATACTGTAGGAACTTAATGGATTAGATCTGCCCAGATAGGGTAGTGGTCCGACAGACGCTCTTTGATAATGCCATAATTGTCAACAGTGATGGCTTTATCGCACAATATATAGTCAATCTGGAATAAAGGAAGCATCCCAAAGTGAGTAACGCCCCAGCCAAATCCCTTTTCTTCAAATGCATTATACATATTTTTTCCTACGGTATTGACACTATAAGACATCGGTGTGTCATTAAAGTCTCCCATGACGATATAGGGGTAGGGACATGATTCGATGTGTTTTCGTAGCGATTTGGCCTGCTCGCTACGATGGGTGAAAGCTCTTTTGAGCTTACGGCCTACCTGCTTTGTTTTTTGTTCATCTTTGACTTGAGCAGCAGCAGATAATTGTATGAATTCTTTGTCTTCCTCTTGTAGTGCGAAAGAACGTAAATGTACGTTGTATATACGTAAGGTGTCTGCCTCTCGTTTGATATCGGCAAAAATAATCCGGTTGATACCATAGCCATTTTTGAATATTGTGCCATGGTCGATAATTGGAAATTTGGAGAATATGGCCTGTCCATAACCTTCGTAGTCATTTTTTGAAACAGGCTCAAAATAGTAATCTTCGAAATTACCTTCTTCCTTTAGTATTTTTGTGAATTGTCGTGATCCTCGAATACGGCTGTAAAATTCCTGAAAGCAGATGATGTCCGGATTGACGGTATTTACTAACTCAGCGGTCTCTTCTCTGAAATTGTCCTTTGGGCTATTGTACTTTTCAAAGAGATGTACATTAAAGCTCATAACGCGAAGGGTGGTGTCTGCCTTAACAACAATTTTATCATTGCTGTTTTTAAAGTTGATGTGTTTGCCCAATAAGCTCCAACCGGAAATTATCGCTAAAAGACTCAGTAAGGCATATCTTTTCTTTCTTAGAAACCAATAGATAATAAAACCGATGTTAATAATGATAATAGGTAGAAAGGCAAGTCCAAAGAAGGCTATGGGCCAAAACTGTTGTGGGTCTATAAAAGAAGCCGAATAACTCAATAGAAGAGCGACTACTGCAAGTATATTTGCAATAAAAATAGTCTTGCTAAAATAGCCAAGTCTTTTACGGAAAAATGATCGGTTTGTCATTACTGATCCTGCTTGCTGGCCTTAAAAAGGACCTCTTTCTCCTGCGAATTTAGACTTTCGTAACCACTTACCGAAATTTTGTCCAGTATTTGGTCGATAAGGTCTTGGTTGGGCAGATCTGTAGGATGTTTTCTGTTTGAGTTGCTGTCACGACCTACATTTTTGCCCTGTACAATTTTTAGGTGTTTGGGACGTCTGCTTTTTTTGAAGAATTTGCTCCAGTCATTTCCTTTTTGGAGTTGCCATATAAACATGGCACCGAAACCAGCGGTGAAGACATAAACTATAGCAGCTACAGGAGTGTCTATTATCAAAAAAACAAATTGGATGGCTAAGTATAGGATGGCAATCGTTCTTAGTTTTATGTCACCCAATAGGAACATTCTAACTTGTAAGTTGGGCACCAATAGGGCAACACTGCTGATGAGTGCGGCTAGTCCAAATGTTGTTGTGTTCCAGTATTTTGGCGAGTGCGAGAAATATGGAAATGAACTAACTCCAATGTAAAGTAGACCTCCTAGCGTCAAGGCTCCGAAAAAGACAGTCAGGAGTTGTCTGTTGTTGAGAAAATTTAGAAAAATATTACCTATCCAGTATAGCCAGAGGCAGTCAAATAGGATGTTGAAGATACTTTTATAAAGAAAGGGGTGCGTTATTAATGACCAAGGTTGTTGTATGAATACTTGTATTGAAGACGGAAGGCTCAGATGTTCATAAGTCCACTTGAAGAGGTCAATAGAAATGACGTCATCAAATGACAGGAGCTCAAAAATGTGTAACAGTATAAACATGAAAGCTTGTCCTGTAATGATGTACGGGATAGCTGATGTGTTTTTATACGTATCCCTAACAAACGATTTTAAGACATTTTCCTTCATGCCACTCATTTTAGATTAAGTATTCCTTATTCTTCAGTTGATCTTAATGATATCCTTTTTTTATTTTCCATG
This sequence comes from Sphingobacterium sp., assembly GCA_031277715.1. GTDB lineage: Bacteria > Bacteroidota > Bacteroidia > Sphingobacteriales > Sphingobacteriaceae > Sphingobacterium. The sequence continues at coordinate 6,441 of JAITLW010000308.1, forward strand.
ATTTTATCAAGAGGTAACCAAATAATGCCCCGCCGACATGTGCAAGATGTGCAATAGATGATCCTGAATTGTTAAAGCCAAGGTAAACTTCGATTAAAATATATGCTCCGACAAAATATTTAGCTTTTATAGGGACCGGAATAAACATAAAGTATAACGGCATATTAGGGAACAGGTATGCGAAAGCAAGTAATAAGCCAAATATTGCTCCAGATGCACCAACCATTGGTGTCCCATAAATAGAGACTAGTGTACTGAACTTGTCTTGTGAAAGCTGTAAGGATGATGAAACACGATCTTGCGCAAAGTCAAAGTTTAGAAAAGTACTGGCTCTGATCGTTCCGGTTATTTGTTTTACTTCCATTGCTTGTACTCCATACTGAAGCACCAAGGCGCCTAAGGCACAGATGAGGTAGTAATTTAAAAAGCGCTTGGAACCAAACATGCGTTCGATGATTGGACCAAACATGACTAAAGCAAACATGTTAAAGAAAATATGGCTGAAACCGCCATGCATGAACATGTACGTGATAGGTTGCCATATATGGAAAAAAGGAGAATCTGGATAGTAAACGCCAAACCATCTACTTGCTGGTTCAAAAATGACCGTTCCTATAAAGCATATGATGTTTATTATTAATAGGTTTTTTACTACCGGTGTAAGATTGTCAAGTAAGTTATTCATCTATGCTTTTCTAGTTTTTATTAAATTTTTCCATCAATTCCTGCAACGTGATGGTAATGATCGTCGGCTTCCCGTGTATCGAAATATTAGGACTTTCACAAGCAAATAAGGCGTCGATTAGATCTGATATTGATTCATTATCTAATGCTGTTCCAGGCTTGATAGCCGCGTTTTTGGCCAAGCTCCTTGCTAAGTTCTCTCTTTTGCTGAGCGTGAGTTCTGATGCATTATTTTTGTAATCTTCTAACAGTTGATCTACAAGTTTTACTTCGTTGACATTCGTTCCCAAATCAGCAGGGATTCCATCTACAATATAAGTAGTTTTTCCGAAAGGACGAAGTTGAAATCCTAAGGTTTGGAGTTCGGGAAGGAGCTCATCCATTAAAGCAAAGTCCGATGCCGATAACTCAAGGGTACTCGGGAACAAGCTTTGCTGACTTGATCCTTTGTTGTTTTCTAAGTGTTCTTTGTACTGTTCAAACAAAATACGCTCATGTGCGGCCTGTTGGTCGATTAGCATGAAGCCAGAATGGATCTGGGAGATGATATACTTGTTGTGAATCTGGAAAAAATGCTTTTTATTTTCGCTTTTGTGCTGGAAAATATCTTCTGTTTCCGATTCGTCAGGATGAAGAGGTAATTGTGTATGCTCTTCCTGTTCTGTAATCTGATACAGGGTATCCCAGTTTTGAGGAATACCTATTTTCTTTTCAAGGCCCTTTGAGTAGGTCTCGGCTCTAGATGTTTTTGAGGATGTTGAAACATCACCAGTCTCTTCAAAAGGATTAAAGTTTGGATTGAAAGAAATCGTAGGTGCCTGTATTTCGTCTAACGGTTTGGTCGAGATCAGGTTACTAAAACTCGTTTCCTGGTTAAAGTCTAGCGAAGGAGTAATGTTGTATCGACCCAAAGATCTTTTTACAGCAGAACGTAAAATGGCATAAATAGCCTTTTCATCTTCGTACTTTATCTCTGTTTTGGTGGGATGTACGTTGATGTCAATCTTTGCAGGATCAATTTCTATAAAGAGGACATACAATGGGAAACTATCCGCAGGTAATACCTCCTCATAAGCATTCATGATTGCATGATTCAGATAAGGATCTTTTATGAATCTTTTATTGACAAAGAAGAATTGTTCACCTCTAGTTTTTTTTGCGTATTCAGGTTTTCCAATGAATCCCTGGATGTTGATAATACTGGTTTCTTCTTCTACAGGGACCAATTTCTGATTGTAATTATTTCCAAATAGATGGACGATACGTTGTTTTAACGTGCCCGGAGATAAATGGAACAATTCATTATTGTCACTGTGTAAACTGAAGAAAATATCAGGATGAGCGAGAGAGATACGCTGAAATTCATCAATAATATGCCGCATTTCTACAGAATTGCTCTTTAAGAAGTTGCGACGGGCGGGGATATTATAAAAAAGGTTTTTTATGGAAATACTAGTCCCTGATGGTAAGGCTTCGGGACGCTGGTCCACAACTTTCGAACCCTCAATCTCGATGATGGTCCCAAGCTCATCTTCTACACGTTTGGTTTTTAGTTCTACCTGTGCAATCGCGGCAATAGACGCCATCGCTTCTCCACGAAATCCCATGGTGCGAATAGCAAACAAATCTGCTGCTTTTCTAATCTTACTGGTGGCATGCCGCTCAAAACATAAGCGTGCATCAGTAACACTCATTCCACAGCCATTGTCTATAACCTGAATCAAAGTTTTTCCCGCATCTTTAACAATTAGCCTAATACGGTCTGCTCCAGCGTCGATCGCATTTTCTATAAGTTCCTTCACAGCGGATGACGGTCTTTGTACCACTTCACCTGCGGCGATCTGATTGGCAACGGAATCTGGGAGTAATTGTATAATATCAGACATACGATGCGAAGTTACGAAAAAACCTTTACGTGTGATGCTAACTTATGGCTTTTAGCTTAGGGAAAAGGTGTTTGCTTATGGTTGCTAACATTCGCTAGCAACCATAAGCGGTCTGTTATTACAAGGTAATCTGTCTTTTTACGCTCTCTTCTAAGGAGATGATAGTTTCTGTGCGCTGTATGCCTGTTAGGCCTTGGATGTCCTCATTGAGAACTTTGCGTAGGTGTGCAGTGTCTTTACATATTATTTTAGCAAACATGCTGTACTGACCGGTACAATAGTGCAGTTCTACAACTTCTTTTACCTGTTTAAGTTGCTCCACAGCATCAGCATATTGCGAACCTTTCTCCAGGTAGATACCCAAGAATGCTGTGATATCAAAACCGACTTTCTGAGGATTGATGATCAGGTTAGAGCCGTGGATAATACCGAGCTCTTCCATTTTTTTCATGCGAACATGTATAGTTCCTCCAGATACAATTAATTTCTTTGCTATTTCTGTGTATGGAATGGATGCATCTTCCATTAAAATGGATAAAATCTGAACGTCAAGATTATCTAAATCGTAATTTGAATAGTTTTTTTCCATAAAGAGTAAAATTTATGCTGTTGTTTTATCGTGTTTGTAAAATTATAATAACCGTTTTTCTGACACTTAAATCTTAAAGATAGTGTAATAGGAAAACTGATTTTTGTACTTTAATATTTTTCAAAATTAATAACAAAAAATCATATTGTATTTTTATTTTTTGAAAAAAATGAATTGTATTTTGTGATATTTTAATAATCCATCTGTTTTTATAGACTGTTGCTTTTATTTATCTTTATAAAAATTAAAGAATTAAGTAGCGGTTTATGGAGATTGACGATGTAAAGATTTCACGAAAAAAACCTATATTTTCTGTTGGGATAGGCTTATTGAAGTATCTGAAGATGTATCAGCGAGAGGCTAAGCTACCTATATCCTATTACGACCTGTTGCACTTTCAAGAGACTGCGCCTGTGATGGACAAGTTTGGTAACGATACCTTTTGGGAGACTCCATTGTATCCACCACATCTTCAAGACCAATTGTATGAAGGGTTGAAGGTTGTATATGCCGTCCTTAAAGCATCCGGTAATACCCGGATAGTGCAGCATAAGGTTATAGACCGTATTGAATATTGTGCTTTTGGTAATACGAGGCCATTTCGGGTGCGCATCGTAAATCAGTTAAATGATGTCTACGACTATTTTTACATCAAACAAGCTGATGCATCTCGAATATATGGACTCGAGTTGGAGGAGATTTTGTCCCCGAATCAAGTTAACTATGTGTATGATAGGGATACGCTAGTGGAAGAGCATATCGTAGGGATACCTGGAGATATGTTTAGTAAAGATAGGATTGAACATCCTGATTATAATCAGACCAGGATCGCTAAAGAGTTTGTCAAATTTAACGAACGTTGCATCATTTCATTGCTTGGAGATATGCGGGCTTACAACTTTGTGATGCAGATCACCCCGGATTTTGATGATTTTCAATTTAGAATCCGAGCCATAGATTTCGATCAGCAGTTTTATGAAGGGAACCCTAAAGTATATATGCCACAGTTTTTTAAAGAGAATTTTCCTTATGTCAAATTGTGTATGGAGCATTTGAATGATAAGACTGTACTGCAGTATCAGCAGGAGGAACGTTCATCGATTGTACATCGTGTCCGTAGTGAGCGGCATCGTATTAAGGATTTGAGAGATGCATCGCAGACACAACAGCTTTCTACGGATGAAAATATAATTCAGCTGCGCGAAGGATATGCAAGGTATTATGGCAATGATAATTACTTTAGATGTAAGAGTATGACTGACATCGTGGAGTTAAATGTGAAAAATGTGATCAGGCAGGTGCAGCTCTAGCGGATCCTGTCCTGATTGTCTTTTAGAAAGGCAGACCAATTGGAGTAACTTTTGGCTCCAGTGGTAGTGTTTTGCTGAAAAGAGTGACACACTGCTACAGCAAGGCCATCTGTCGCATCTAGAAATTCTGGCGTTTCTTTGAAGCCCAATAAGCTTTGAAGCATCGCAGCTACTTGTTCTTTGCTGGCGCTTCCATTGCCTGTTACAGATTGTTTTATTTTTCGTGGGGCATATTCAAAAATAGGAATATCCTTGGATAAAGCGGCGGCCATAGCGACACCTTGGGCGCGTCCAAGTTTTAACATAACTTGGATGTTCTTGCCATAAAAAGGGGCTTCCAGAGCTACACAGTCAGGATTGTATTCTTCAATTAAGGCCAATGTCTTTTTGAAGATTCGTTGAAGTTTGAGGCCATGGTCATCTAGATGCCCCATTTTAACAACACCAAGCGTTTCTAAGGTCATTTTGTTGCCGACTTCCTTTATTATCCCATATCCTAATACGATAGTTCCGGGGTCGATACCTAAAATAATTCGCTCTTTGGCCTTTTCCTTTTGCATATCACAAAAATACACAATTGATAAGGTTCTTTTGTATTAGTATTGGCATGTTTACATAAAATATGCTTAAAATTGTGCTTTCAAATTTTTAAAATTGACGAAAACACAGAGAAAATATCTTAATTACGGAATCAAGTTCGGTATTGTCGGTTTGGCGGTGTGGTTTATTATAACCAAAATCAATAACCAGCAAAATCTTGTTGCATTTACTTCGCTGATGAAGAGTATTTCCTCATCGACAATGTATATGACACTGAGCGTTGTCGTTGTTTTGATGCTTTGCAATTGGTTCTTAGAGGTTGTGAAATGGAAGTATTTGAGCCGAAACCTCGAGTCTCTCAGTTATTGGAAAGCGATACAGTCGGTGTTTTGTGGCCTGACCTGGGCTATATTTACGCCCAATAGAATCGGTGAATATGGTGGGAGGGTATTGCTTCTACAGCCACAGAATCGTGCTAGAGGTGCCGTATTGATGGGAGTTGGACTATTTGCACAATTAGTGTTAACAAGTTTTTTTGGTGCACTGAGTATCGCTTGGTTTGTAACCGTATTTATAGAGGCACCTACCCCTGTGATTTTCGCTATATGGATGATAGCGGTTATTTACGCTTTTGCTTTTTTACTTTTATATTTCAATGTACATTGGATAGATCATCTTGTCGGGAAGCTGAGATGGTTGAACAAGGTTAGTCCTTTTTTCGCTGTTCTTAGGGACGTACGTTCTCAAGAGCTTCTCCATGTGCTTCTTCTTTCATTGGCTCGGTTTGTTATTTTTACTTCGCAGTATGTGATACTGATGCTGGTGATTTTGCCGGAAATACCGTTGATATCTATGATATTAATGATTTTTATTCTTTTCTTTGTGCAGGCTGCGGTACCATCATTGGATATATTCGATTTTAGTGTGCGTAGTTTTGTGGCGAGCAATCTATACAGTTATGTGACTACGCAAGAGATAGCAGTTATGGCTATTGTCTCCTGTATTTGGTTTGTTAACTTGATTTTGCCCGCTATTATTGGTTCTTTTTTTGTACTGAATGTTAATTACCTAAGTGATAGTAATTCTTAATTCTGCCTTAATTTTTTGTGCTATAATCTATGTGCTTCTAGTCTTTTACATGCGAAAAGGCTGGGCAAAGATACCTTGTTTCAAATCTAGTAAAGTGACCTCCGAGCGAGTATCAGTATTGATCGCCGCGAGGAATGAAGAAGATAATATCGCACGTACAATAGATTGTATATTGAATCAGGACTTTCCTAAGGGAAATCTGGAGCTTATTATTGTCGACGATCATTCTACGGATTCTACTGCTGCTATTGTCCGGTCTTACGCAGATAGGGGAGTGAGGCTGTTGCAGCTTTCTATTGGAGATAAACTCAATTCGTATAAAAAGTATGCTATTACTAAAGCGATAGAGATGTCTACAGGTGATATTATTATTACTACAGACGCGGATTGCCGGATGGGAAAAGATTGGTTAAGAACTGTGGTTCAGTATTTCGAAACCAATGACAGTTATTTGGTGTCTTCACCTGTGCTCTATTCGGAGGAAAAGACACATTTTGAGGAATTACAAACTTTGGAATTTATGTACCTTATAGGGCTAGGTGCCGCGGGTATTGGTAATCATTCTCCCACAACATGTAATGGCGCGAATTTAGCCTATCGAAAGTCTGTCTTTTTTGAAATGGGCGGTTTTAATGGTATCGATAATCTAGCTTCCGGCGATGATGAATTATTCCTGCATAAGGTAGCGGAAAAATATGCTGATAAAATAGGCTTTTGCAAATCTAAAGAGGCAATAGTCTATACGGATGCAAAACCTGATTTGAAATCCTTTATTAGTCAACGCAAACGTTGGGCTTCAAAGAGTACAAAATATAAGAACAAAAAAGTGGTTGCTTTGGGAGTGAGTATTTGGTTATTCAATCTGGCACTTTTGGTTTCTCTATTTGCGTTTTTATTTCGCATGCCCGAGTTCAATTGGATTTTGTTGACCGCCTTTGCTTTGAAGATAGTTGTAGAGTTTTTATTTATGGAACCAATAACTGCTTTTATGGGGAGGAAGGAATTGCTGAAATACGTGCCTATCCTGTCTATTGTTCATAGTTTCTATATCGTATACATTGGTATTGCTGGAAATACGGGGAAATATGACTGGAAAGGCCGTCAAGTAAATTAGCGCTCTACTTTCTCTCTTATCATATCTTCAGCCTTTTTGACGATTTCTTCTGCGGTTAGTCCTTCTGTTGGTATAGCTGGTAGCACTTCCCATGTCATTTTGGTAAAGGGTCTCAGAGGAAACATTCCGTATTTTACCATTTGATAAGATCCGTTGATAGCTATTGGTACTACTAATGCATTAGGGTTCTTCTTTAAAAGTGTGGCGATACCACCTACAGAAAAACTTTTCATTTTTCCTGTTTTTGTTCGTGTTCCCTCAGGGAATATCACTGCAGACCAGTTTTTCTGTTTCATATTGTTGGCTAGCTTTAATATTTCAGAGATAGATTGCTTGGAATCTTTTCTGTCGATATTGGCTGCACCGCCGTGCAATAGATTGAAAGAAATACTTGGAATTTTCGCCTCAGCCAGTTCAATTTTGGAGATGAATTTGGCGTGATATTTCCGAAGGTAGAATATCATTGCAGGAATATCAAACATGCTTTGATGATTTGCTACAAATATAATCGGTACGTTAGTCGCTAATGCTTTATGGCCTGTGAAATTCACCGTATTGAATAGCGTATAATTGCAGGCTGTCAAAAAGAAGTTTAAGATATCTACGCTTCGTTTATGTGCCGTATATCCTCCTAACTTGAGGCATAGCCATTGGATAGGGTGAAAAATCAAAAGCGATACTGCGAAGCAGCTATAAAAAATCGGAGTAAGGATATACCCAATAAATTTTCTCATATTAAAAAATCAAGGAGCAAACTTAGATAAATTAGTGCTTATATGCAATATACGGCGCTAATCCCGATTAGTGCATGTTGTAATGAGCTTATTTTTGTTTTTTACACCTTTTTGTGAATAATGTTAATGTTGTTTTTAATAAAATTAATATATTTGTTTATATTGTTTATTTTTATTTAGTTTTTATCGATATATGAAGTTGCCTATATACTGCCCAAGCTGTGAAGAAAAGCTACAGGTTGCCAAATTAACATGTTCTACGTGTGGTACAGAAGTTTCTGGGAATTACAAGCTGCCGGTTCTAATGTTGCTCGATCTCGATGATCAGGAGTTTATGATGGAGTTTTTATTGAGCTCCGGAAGCATTAAAGAAATGGCTGGTAAAATGGGAAAAAGCTATCCAACAGTTCGCAATAGATTAGATGACCTAATTTTAAAAATTAAGGAGTTACAAAATGGCAAATAGGAGTTTTTGGAGAGAAAAGCAAAGCTTTATGTCCGTTTGGTTGTTTAGTTTGTTAATTATTATCCTTTTGATAGCGTGTAGAGATGTTTATCAAGACTACAAAAATACAGGCGAATGGATGCTGAATGTAGGAGTATGGATAATCGTTCCGGTATTGCTGTATTTTATATTCAGCCGCCTTTGTACTACGATCGATGACAAAGGGGTTGAGATTAGTTTTATTCCATTCGCTTGGCGTAAACGATGGAATTGGGATAGTATAGCAAATATTGAAGTTCGAAAATACGATTTGATCGAGTTTGGTGGCTGGGGCTATCGCGTAGGTAGAAGTGGTGTGGCATATACTTGTAAGGGCAGGTATGGTATTCAGATGGAGTTAAAGAATGGAAAGAAAGTCTTGATTGGTACCCAAAAACAGGATGAAGTAGACGAATTTATTAAAGAAATTATAAATAGTAATGTTAAAAAATAGCTGGAACCCATTTGTACACAATTCTGAACTGAAACTGTTGGTCATAGGTTTAGTCGGTTTTGTTTTTGCAGCTCTATTGAGCAGTTATAACGATGTAATGTTGTTAGGAGCATTAAAGATCGTGAATACAAAGCCGATGCTTTGGTATGTATCGCTCTGTAATCTTGGGATTACCCTATTAGCGAACATACTTGTTTTGTATTTATTTGCTATTTTAAGATTTGCAAAGACTAGATTTATAGATGTGGTTAATTCGGTGTTGATAGCCCATCTAGCGATGTATCTTTTGCTCCTTATTACAGTTATTCCTTTCGTGTCAGATTTTTTAAAATCTATGGAGTTTTTAGTGTTAGACCATATAGACAATCCAACAGGTATATCGGTCAACAAAATAGGATTAATGTTGGTTTTTGCTTTTTTTTCGCTCGCGTGCTTGATTGGTTTCTTTTCACTTTTATTAAAAGGAATGAAAATTGCCATGAATAGCAAAGTAGGAGGGGATACGATAGCTATCGTATTATTGACCCTAGTATTGAACACCGTGCTACAGTTTATAAATATATATCTATAGGTAATGAGAGGAGTTGTTTTTTTGTTTTTCGCATTGATCCAATCGTGTATTGGTTTTTCACAATCTTATGAAGGCCTATGGCAAGGGGATTTGAGGTATGGTAGCGCTAGTTTACCCTTTGTTCTAAAGCTGGAACAAGTTGATGGGCAGTGGAACGTTACAGCAGATAGTCCCAAACAAGGAGTAAAAGGAATACCTGGAAAAGTAAGTTTTAAAGGAGATTCTCTTTTTGTTCAGTTGCAGGGAGGGATACGTATATCGGGGGATTTGTCTGGTATTGACACGATAAAATCTACGTTTGTACAAAACGGGGTCGAACTACCGCTCGTTTTATTAAGGCAGACGGGAATGCGGGAAGAACCATTTCGGCTAAATCGGCCACAAACGCCACAACCTCCCTATGGGTACGATACGGTAGATGTTAAGTTTACTAATGATTATGATAATGTAGTGCTAGCTGGTACGATGACTTACCCCAGAAAGGCAGGACGTTACCCAGCGGTTGTATTATTAACAGGGTCTGGAGCACAAAATAGGGACGAAGAACTATTTGGGCATCAGGTTTTCAAAGTATTGGCAGATCACTTGACAAAGCAGGGAATTGTTGTATTACGGTATGACGACCGAGGTACTGCTGAGAGTGGAGGGAGATTTGAAGCAAGCACAATAGAGAATTTTAGTAAAGATGCTATCGCGGCTATTGCATTTTTGAAGAAGCAAAAGCAGGTGGATGCAAAAAAAATAGGGATAATCGGTCATAGTGAAGGGGGATTAATTGCCGAATTGTTAGCGGGGCAGAAATTGCCTCATTTATCCTATATTGTTTCATTGGCGGGACCAGCCATCTCTATCGATAAACTGATGGTGGAACAGTTATATGCCATAGGCAAAGCGGCGGGGATGAATGAATTTAATCTAGAGATAGCAAAACAGATTAACATCAAGAATTTTGCTGTAATAAAAAGTAATACAACCACTACGGAAGCTTATAGAGCCCTATTGAATAATGTAGGCGTTTCTGCTGATGATAAGGGGAATACAGAATTGAGAGGCGAACTAATGACCATGTTGACCCCCGCTTATCGTTATTTCATTCGTATAGAGCCAGAAGCGTATTTGTCTAAGATTACGATTCCGGTTTTTGCAGCGTTTGGTTCGTTGGATGTTCAAGTGCCTGCTACCCCAAATCTGAAGAGTTTGGCGGATCTTTTGCCAAAAAACAAAAATAGTGTTCTAAAGGAATATGAGGGGGTGAACCACTTGTTCCAACGGGCTAAGACAGGACAGGTGGCAGAGTATTCCCAAATAGAAGAAACGATGAGTCCTCAAGTGTTAAAGGATATCGGCGATTGGATAAAAGGACTGTAAAAAATAAAAGAGCATCATGCTCTTTTATTTTTATGGTGTAGTGTTGGCTACCGGAAGTATTTTTCCATTGTAATATTTGGCTCCATTTTGCGCAAAATCTGCAATATAACGCCCCATTTCAAAAGCTAAGGTTCCAGCCTGCATACCTGGAAATGCCGTTTCAAACATCTCTGTCTGAGCGGATCCCAATGCTAAGCAGTTGACATTTATTTTTTTTTTTTTTTACTCTTCCGCAAGACATTCAGTCAATACAGCTAGTGCTGCTTTGCTGCTTGAGTAGGCGCTCAATCCAGGGAATTTAGATGCTCCCTGCACGCCACCCATGCTACTTATATTGACAATGTGGCCTCCCTCAGTCATTAGAGGTACAATGTGTTTAATCATGTTGACATGTCCTAGTAGATTGCTTTGTAGCATCTGTGCAAAATCATCAGTCGATGTCTCTAGGAATGGCTTGTTTATTAGCGCTCCAGCATTGTTGATGAGTATATCTACTTTGTCAAACTTTGAACTGATAAATGGTATTAAAGATTCTGCATAATTGTCGTATACAATGTCAAATTGGGCAGGATAGAGTGTTCCTCCATCATGGTTCAAAGAAGAAGCAATCTCATGCAGCTTGCGTAGTTTGTCTGCCGACCGAGCTAAAGCAATTACATTGTTGTCTTTGTTTGCTGTGAGGTCTAGTACAGCTTCAAATCCGATACCGCTGCTTGCCCCTGTAATAATAATATTTGCCATTATATATTGTTTTCTTCTAGTGTCTCTTTATCGATTTCTTTTTCTACTTCGGCTGCCGACGGTAATCGGTCTGCACCTAGACGCTGAGGTCTAAAGATATAGTAAATACCCGAACAAGCAACTAGAAGTGATATGATATAAAAAAACAAGCTGACCAAAACAGCTGTGTGTTCATCAATCTGAAAATAATTAGCTCCATATATCATAACCAGTTCACGTAATCCTACGCCACCTCCGATTGAGGGGACAATGGCTACTAAAGAAGAAACTAAAAAGATGAGGAGATAGGGCGAAAATTTTTCGTCAAAATTGAGTGAATACAAAATCAATATTGCCGTAATCACCTGAAACCCTTGCACTGCTAGTGCTTTAATATGGGTACTGATGAATTTTCTAGAAAACCCACGAAACAGAAGGTGTAAGAAAAAGTAATAGGTGGCTGTTCCGATAACAGCAACTGAGATCGGGAGAATATTAGGAATGGCTAGTCTCGGCATGAAAATAACCAAAGCGCATATAATAATAGCAAGTGCCCAGAGTCCACTAAGACGGTCAAAGAAAACGGCGCTCAGGACTTTCCGTCCCGATATGTCATGGTTTTTCTTTAAGAAGTATATTTTATATCCATCACCTCCAATACCTCCAGGCAGGAAGAAATTATAAAGCAATCCTAACTGGTAGAGCCTTAGGTTGTAGCGTTCGCTAAGCCTTAAATTAATGGCTTTGAAAAAAGAATTTAATCTCGAAGAGGCAATCAGTATGGATAGGGTGTAACTGCATAAGGCTAGGAATAAGAAGCCCCAATTACAGTCAATAAGTGCATTTTTTAAATCGTCAAAGTCGATTTTTTGTGCTACCCAGTATAACGCACCAACTGTTACGATTACTTTGAATATATTCTTTACAACATTTAGTGTTGTCTTATTGCTCATGCGTTTTTTACTTTTTGTAGCTTACAAAATTACATATCCTATTCATTATATCAGGGGGTAAATTCTTGAATATAACAAAATAAGGTATATAACGAAGAATAGGCAGGAGAGTGAAAATAGCCAATTGATATCGCTATGTGCGAATTTGTGCTTTAAAGTAAGGAACATTAAAACAAATACAATGATGAAGAGGAGAAAAGGAAAGATTAAAGACCACAGGTTCTCGAAGTGTATGGTGGTCGATAACTGGTCTCCTTTTGCAAAATATAGGTAAACCGAAAAAGCTAGGATAATAACGAGTACACGTATTAAGGTTTTAGCTATAATTTTACTTATGGTATGATTTTTGGATGCCATCGCTAATTAAGATATCAATGTTTTATATCTTTGCAAAGATACATCATAGATTATTTAAAGTAATTATATTATGCGTAAACGTATTCTTTCCCTCCTTTCACTTTTTACAGTGATTATGTTGGTAACATCATGTGGAGCTCAAAAAAAAGGAGCATCCGGTACCAATAATGGTTCTTCATCTGCTTCTGTAACAGGTCCATCCGCTTCGCAATGGCGTTCGGGTGTCAAAGGGACATGGGTGTTAAATTCGGTAACTCGTCAAGACATTCCTGATGCATATACGATCAAAAATATTTTTGATGAGGCTCCTGTTGAGTGTTTTATTGGCAGCGTATGGCATTTGCCAGCTGGAGCGATGAGAAATCAGACGGGTAGTATCACATTTAATGCTTCAGGCAAACTATGTGCTAATGGTGCCGTACGTACGATTGTTTGGTCTATCTACGATCCAGGAAAAATGGGAGGAGAACCAGAATTCCAGTTTAAGAAATTGTATGCAGGAGATAAAGCTGCAAATGTGAAGAATGGTTATGCATTAGGACTATCTTTTGCGGACGAACAGTCGTTGGTGTTGAAAATGCCTATTCCATTGGAGAATGGAGCAAGAGGACATCTCGTTTTTAATTTCTCAAAACAGGCTAACTAAAGCTTCTAGCTTTTTTAAAATAGAGAGGGATACCAATTTATGGTATCCCTCTTTATTTTTGATAACTTTTTTATTTTGTTTTTTCTATAGCTTGTAAAATGTCTGATAAGATGTCATCTCTGTCTTCCAAACCTACGGAGAGTCTTATCGTACCTGGTTTTATTCCTAAGTTTATTCTTTCT
>JAITLW010000393.1 GCA_031277715.1 Sphingobacterium sp.
GAGGTATCCCAGCAATTGGCACAAACAATTTTAAAGTCACAGTCGACAAACCACTGCTCTTGCTCCTCCTCACTTTCAGCTGTTTGCCAACGGTCCTCACAAGCACTACACCAAGCATCTGGTCGTCCCAGGTCACCTTCGTCATGCTCATAGAAACCCAATGCTATGGAGTTGTTACTAGCAGCTAAATGCACACACATTAAACCAAATGGTTGCACACCATGTTGGGGACATTCAACGACATTAGTTTCCATATCAATACACAAATAATAAGTTAAAATAAGGAAACAAATATATCAATAAGATATAATGAATCGTAAAAATGATGTAACAAGTTTTATCGATTCGGTTCATAATTTTGTACGCTAAGGAAATAACTAATGGAACAAAATATACTTATCGTAGGTGGCTATGGAGCCGTTGGCAGTCAAATAGCCTCCTATCTGGCGCCTTTATATCCCCATCGAATAATTATTGCCGGAAGAGATTTTGATAAAGCGAGGAAAAAGGCCCAGCAGCTAAACTATGGTGTCATCCCCCAGACCTTTGACCTAAATAATTTTCAGGATGAGTCCATTTTGGATAACGTAAAACTAGTCATTGTCTGCCTTGATAGTAATAATACCCGACTAGTAGAGGCATGCATCCGTCGAGGAATAAAATACTTGGACATTTCGGCACGATATGAAACACTGAAACAAATAGAGACTTTGGAAAACTTAGCCTTATTTCATAAATCTACCGTTATATTAAGTGTAGGACTTGCGCCTGGATTGACAAACCTTTTAGCACAACAAACCTACAACGAACTTCCCCTCACTCGGGCCATCGATATTTTCATCCTGCTAGGCTTAGGCGAAAAACATGGCGAACAGGCCTACAGATGGACATTTAACCACATAGACCATCACTATAAAGTGGGAAACGTTCCAATTAAAAGCTTCACGTTGCCCCTTAAAATAGACTTATCAGGTCCTCGAGATTTCTACACTTTTGATTTTTCGGATCAACACGTATTGTCAACACTATTACCTAATGTTATTGTAAGAACTCGTATGAGTTTTGACCTCAACTGGTTTACAAGATTAACAGCCTTGCTCCGAAATCTAGGTCTTACACGTATATTCAGAAACAAGAAAGTACAGAATATAGCCATTAATGGATTCAATAGCTTTTCTGTCGGAACAGATTTATTTGGAGCAAAAGTTATCGCTAGAAATCAAAACAATGAGACTAAAGAATATACATTTATCGGGAATAACGAAGGTAAAGTAACAGCTGCGTTTACAACTGAGGTAGCACTCCTACTACTAACAACAGCAAACCTACCTTATGGTGTATTACATAGTCAAACCCTTATCCATGATATTTTCCGATTCATTGAAAAAGTTCAATCTTATGATAACAGCTTCCGCTTTTCTAAACACTAAACGATAGATACTATCCTTTTTGCAAATCCTTAAACATAATATAGGTATCCACTAAGCCCAACTCTTGATGTCGAAAGCCCTTAGGTGTTGTACCGATAATCTCGAAACCAAACTTCTGCCAGAGGCTAACTGCCCCCAGGTTCGTGCTTACGACCATATTAAACTGTATACCTAAATATCCTTTCTCCCAGGCAAAATCGATCGAGTGTTCACAAAGCCGCTTTCCTGTTCCTTGTCCATGATATTTCGGATTTACCATATAGCTGCAATTAGCGATGTGATTGCCTAGATCAATTTGATTAGGTTTGATAATATAAGTCCCTAACATTCGACCCTCCGAGTCTTCGGCAACAAAAGTATCCATATAATCCATAAACCAATGCTTGTCCAAGCTATCTTTTGTAGTATTAGGATCAAAAACATACGTATCTCCTGTAGAAATCACCTGACTGAAAATATCCCATACGTTATCGTAATCCTTTTGTTTATCCGCTTTCCTAATAATCATCGTAGACTTTTTGATAACAATATAAGATATTTTTCACACTTCAGGTTCAAAAATAATAGTCTTTTTAATAGACTTCATAATGAACCTCATGGGCTTCCGTCAGTTGAGGTACCTCCAGATTATGTAACATTTTATCCAATACTATATCAGGCAAAGGGTACGTTCTATTCTTATTCTGCGTCCGCCAAATGTCATAAGGCTTCTCAATATAAACCAGCTTCACATAAGCCTGATAATCGACGAACAAATCAATGAGTTGCTTTCTCATCAATGCAGTGATATTGGTTGCATTCCATATAAATCCCTGACCTGCTCGAAGATACTTTTTCGCCATTTCCTTTGCTTCCTGTACTACCCAACCGTTCCGTTTCTTATCCGTTGGGTCAATACGATATTGTCTACGTATATCATCCAGACTAATAACAGGCAAATCCTTATCCAACTTCGAAATGTAATAATCCTTTCCCATTCCAGGTAGCCCTGATAATACGATGACCTCCGATTTGAAACGATCAAAGGGGACGTAATCCACATAACTGTCCAAGGCATTAAAGTAGGTAAAACGCGCATTAGGAGTCTTAAAAACAGGCGCAGATTGCCAACAACCGATTTCTTTAGTATACAGTTCAAACATCTCCAACGCATACAGTAGTGCATCCATATCCTGACAAATTCGGCCTTTAGCATCAGCTTTGGCTAAGATTTTCAAGTGGTTCAAATCCAATTGGAGAGAGGCTTCCAAAGCACTTTTCATAGGGTCAGGTTTATCCATCAGCCATAGAGGAAGTCCATGATAGCGTACTAGTGACACAATTTTCTCCCGGATATTAAATGGCGTATCAATATCTCTAAACAAAATTTTACGTGTAGTCTGAGCACCTTTACGCGCATGACTAGGCGAACTCACCCGACCCGTGGCGTCAATTAATGTCGTAGACCGCTTCTCGATATCATGCATTAACGCTGATGTCCAGAGCACTTCTTTCTGTTGCTCATCTAAACACTGAAAATCAGCATCTTTCAGCAGACTATCAATGACCATCTGCGTATGTACAGCTACATTTCCTTCTGCATGATGCAAAGGGTCCTGAGGTACATCCTGCATATCATCAACCCAAGAGAATTTCTTTTCTAAAATCTCCCACTCCTTGCTTTCTGTCAATTTCCAAATCATTACAGTTCCCCCCTTTCCCAAATCAGCGGCGTTCTTCTCCATGATCTTGTCCAATGCTCATCCGTCTGCACATGCCCCTTTCTTACATATTTAAAAACATGATGCGGAAACTCGGCCACGGAATAAGCATTCACATTTCTACATACCAAACCTTCAGAAGTACATACTTCTCCTGTCCTTGGATCGATAGACCCAAACGTCGAAACCTGAGTTGCCAATTTCTCCACATCTGACCGAAGCTGATCCGCACTTAACTCCTTTACGCTCTTCTTTTTCAATACCGGGACCATAGGCAAGTCAAACAACGCTGCATAGAAGCATACCTCCTCCCAGGAAAGCCACATATCTTTGATACGTGCGGCAAACACATAATAATAATGCTCTAGCTTAGTATATTCAATCGAGTGTACAGCATATAGATTCTCACCAAAAAACTCCAAATCCCCTAAGTCGTTTTTAAGACTAGCCCAGTGCTCGCGTAGTTGTGCTGTCCAAGGTGAAATTGTTGGAGCCGCATGGGATCTTGCAAACACGCCCCGTTTGGATAGACAATTATTTTCTCCATCCAACTTTTCAGTATACAACAACTCCGAAAAGCGCTGTATATCTTCCCAATAATTATGATTAAAACGATCGTCACTGCTTGTCCCCGGTGAAAAAGGGAAATGGTAGGTACGACCATATTTTGTTGATTCCATTTTATAAAAATTCAAAGTATAACATACATCTATCAAACCATAAGAATAGCAGCTGTCGAAATCTCTTCCAAACAACTAACTCTCTTTCTGAATATTGACAAAGTATTACATGACTTTTATTTTTAATCTTTTCAACTTTAATGATCGATGAGGCAAAAGTAAAAAATTAGGAGGCAATCACAAAACCGTTTTTACCATTTTAAAAAACTATAGCCGAAAACATCATACGGATTATCAAATTATTATGCTTTTGTAAAGCCCTTCAAAATTGGCTTTCTATTCCCTAACTTCATCCAGGAGTTGTTTGGGAACACAAAGTTTATATCCTGAGAAACAAGTATATGGCTTACAAAATAAACAATTCTAAGAAAAAAGCGTTCTTATAAGTAAAAGACTCCTTAACAACCTATTTTAGTGCATCGCGTTAAGAAGTCAATAATAGTTCAAATGCCCGAAATTAATTTTCAATGAACAGCTAATATTTAAAATTATGCTACAAATCAAGCCTTTTGTAATACTGCTATTTACCTATTTCGCAATTTACTTCCTTGTTATGCTTTTCATATCCAGCTATATCCTTCCTGTAGGAAAGGTTGAGTTTGTAATACATGCGCTGCTAGCAACCTGTCTTACAGGAGTATTCTCCTTTCGGAGGTTTATTACAAACGAATAGTCAAAGAGATTAGCATCATCCTCCCAATCCACTGTCCGGAACAGCTTCTCTAGGGATTGTTATCCATGTATGCTGCATATACCCCTGTAGCACTTTCATACATTATATTCTCTAAAAATCGCTCAAAATATCCCAATGACTCGGAGTCAGATCTTAAAATCTGTTCTTTTAGAATGAGCCACTCTGATAAAAAGTAAGGTGTCTGGTGATAAAAATCATGGTTCTTGATCACCGCATCAACCTTATCATAAACCATTACTAAATCCAGTTGATTATCATTCTGAGCTACTTTAATCTGTATATCTTTAAGAAAAGGATAAAGTTCTTTTTTTTCCATTGGCTCTATTATATCGTATTTTTACTCCAGCTACTTTTGGTGATTTCATAAACGTAGTTAATCTTCGGAACTTCACCATAATATCCTACTTCTACCTCTCCAACTTTTTCCGCACCAAGACGTACTACAGCAATTTGTGACCTTAGGTTTCCCGAACCGACGTGCAACATAACTTTAGAAACAAATTGAAAAAGGTAATCCAACATCAGCTTTTTTACGCCTTTATTAACACCTGTGCCCCAATAGGACACACCGTAAAAGGTATAACCAACAAAGATACTATTATTAGATTCATCAAAGTCATATACCCTTGTACTTCCTACCACCTTGCCCGTTTTTTTATCAATTATCTTAAAAGCTCCTTTACTCTGCATTGCTCCTTCGAAAAACACTTGAAAGACATCTCTTTTCCAACGATCTTTGCTAGGGTGTTGACTCCATATTTCTGGGTCGGAAGCTACGCTATACAAATCTTCAAAATCTCCTTCCTGTAGCGGCAATAGGATGACTTGATCGTTCTCAAGAGTAGGTTGTGTATTAAATCTCATATATCTGTTTCTTTGAGTAAACTAAATTAGCTAAATATAGAAAGTCAAAACATAAATCGCGCCGTTTATTAATCTAAAATAACATAAATATACGCCAATCAATATACAACAAGTCCAACAAGTGCTGCCCCTAACAGGATAAGAATGGGATGAACTTTAAATCTGACCGAACACACTATAGCTGTAATAAATAGAATAGGACTCCCATAATCAATAAAATTATCTCCATTGGTGAGCGAGAGAGCCGCTAAAGCAATTAAAGCAAGACTGATAGGCCGGATCCCATCCATCGCTGACGAAAAATACCTATTAGATCTAAATTTTAAGAAGAAATAAGATATCAGTGATATCATAGCAAAAGAAGGTAGACATAAAGCAATGGTTGTCATCGCAGCTCCCAACATGGCTATCGGATGAGTATATCCTGCATGTATCAA
This sequence comes from Sphingobacterium sp., assembly GCA_031277715.1. Taxonomy (GTDB): domain Bacteria; phylum Bacteroidota; class Bacteroidia; order Sphingobacteriales; family Sphingobacteriaceae; genus Sphingobacterium. The sequence goes on from JAITLW010000393.1 coordinate 5,806, forward strand.
AGCACTGTACCCAGCATAGGTTGCTGTATTAATACCGATGGGCCCTGGAGTAAGCTGGGAAATCGCTACGAGATCGGTAAATTCCTGCTTAGTCATCCAACTATTTCGATCTACAACTTCTTCCTGAATCAGGGATAGCATGGCATAACCTCCACCGAATCCAAAAAAGCCTATTTTTGTAAATACCCAAAAGAGTTTATAAAATATCATTTCTAACTAATTTTTAGGCAATTGCCGTTGCTCTCCCCTGAACTTATGGTAGAGAATTCCCCCGACACATCCAAAAACAATAACCCATACCGGAGAAAGATTAAAGAAAAACATAAGTATTAAAGCTACTAGCGGAATAAGCAAGCTTTTAAGAGTCATTTTATTAGCCTTGAAGGCCGTATAACAGGGGGCTGCAATCAGTCCAACTACCACGGGCCGTAGGGCTTTGAACACTTTCACAACATAGGGATTGTCCTGTATCTTTCCAAAAAATGCGGCAACTAGAATAACAATAAAAAAGGGAGCTATTATAGTCCCCAGAGCAGCTAAAATTCCCCCTCGGACACCAGATACTTTATACCCCACCAAAGCTGCGATATTAGTAGCAAATACACCTGGGAGAGATTCTGTAATCGCGAGCAATTCATAAAATTCCGTACGGTCAAGCCATCCTTGGTTGACGATTTCTTTTTCTATTAAAGGGATCACAGCATAGCCACCTCCAATAGTAAACAGACCGATCTTTGTAAATTGATAGAAGAGTTTAAAATGCATGAAATGTAACGGGTTTTTAAAGGCTATCTCACTATACATATATCGTTGTAAAACACCTCAATTACACAACGATAAATATACGAAAAACTGTTAAAAAAAACGAATTAACAGCGAGTTTACAATGCCTGTAAAAACAATAAGAATCTCTTATTTCAACTCCTTAACAGCCGTTCCAATTCAGGTATACTATCCACAATATAGTCAGCTCCAGCCTGCTCTAATTCCTCACGATCCCCAAACCCATAGAGTACCCCTACGCTAGACATATTAAAACATTTTGCACCTAATACATCATGTTCACGATCACCGATCATCACACATTTTTCAACCAGGTTTAGATTAGACTCTTTCATTACATAGTCAATAACATGTCCTTTGCTTGGACGTGACTCATCAAGTGCGGCTCCACCGATAAAACTAAAGAAGGAATCCAGTTGAAAATGCTGTAGAATCTTTATCGCAAATACCTCTGGCTTAGAAGTGGCCAAAAATAAATCATAGCCTTCTAACTTTAGCGATTCCAACAGCGAAGGAATACCCTCGAATAGTTGATTTTCGTAAAGCCCTACAGCTGCGAAACGTTCACGATACTTCGCGACGGCTTGAAAGGCGGCAGACTCATCAAAGCCATACGCCGTTATGAATGTATCTTTCAAAGGAGGACCTATAAAACGTTTCAGGTCATTCAGATCCTCAACCAAAATCCCCATCGACTCCAAGGCATAGGCGATACTTTTGGTAATCCCTTCTGCCGGGTCTGTGAGCGTTCCATCCAGATCCAACAAGATATTCTTATACTTAGCTCTAAACGTCATCGTATCGACTCCCTATTTGAATTTCTTTTCAACCAACGAACTCTAAAACCAGAACAAATAATTATTCTTTATCCCTGCCCTCTTTTATATCCACATGAAATGGTCGCACGGGTACTCCCCTATACTTTTCAGGCATATCCTTTACACTTCCATCCCGTACCGCATGATATTTTGGAGATACCATTTCTATACCGGCTTCATGAAACACATCCATTATGTGCTTATGCAATTCCGAATAGATAAATGCTTGCCTATGCGGGTGCTTTGTATAAGCATTTACTTGATAGGTAACATAAAAATCGTCTAGACTACTTTGAAATATAAACGGCTCGGGCGTGGATTCTAAAAGTTCGGTGCGTGCCACGGCCGCTTTAGCAAGTTCGTGAAATGTCTGCCATGGCACATCATAGGCCATAGCTACCTTCGTATTAATAATCAACCCTTGTTGCCCCGCTTCGGCACTATAGTTTATCGTATGATTGCTCATAATCTGCGAATTGGGAATCGATACGACTTCATTATTCGGTGTACGTATACGCGTAACCAGCAGTGATTTTTCTACAATATCTCCTGTTACATCACCAAACTTAACTCGGTCACCGATGACAAAAGACCGCATATAGGTCAACATCAGCCCTGCGACAATATTACCAAGAGCACCGGCAGAGCTAAAGGTAAACAACACACCAATAAAGACAGAAATACCCTGGAATATAGGAGATTCAGACCCTGGCAAATAAGGAAATACAACGACAAAGAAAAAAGCTAAAAGCAATACGCGCAAAATGTGATAAGTAGGAAGCGCCCAATCTGCATAAAATCCCTTAATCACTAGTGAACCATTGGCCAATTCATCAGCAAAGTATTTAAACATTTTTAATGCATAATGAAATACCAGATAAACTACGATAATAGTGACAAAGTTTGGAAAATAATCAATCATCGCCAATGCTACTTTCTTAAGAGGCGACATAAAATAACCTATCAAAATAGGGGCATAACCTTTGGTTGATGGAAATAGGTTAAATAGTATTGGTAGTGCTAGATATATTACTGTCAATATCAACAACCATCGTAATACTCCAGTTATCAACCAGATAAACTTCATCTCTTGAGCTGGTGACACCAGTTGATACCCTTTTACTACAATACCATTAAACCGCCTCTTCTTGGACTTAATCATCCTTAATTTCAGTAAATTAACAGATTTCCGAAGCCCTACAATGATAGCAACTACGCCAAGTATAACAGCAATTGCTATTCCAGTAGAAGTCAGCAATCGACTAAAGCTATTTTCTTCTCGATATTGATCGATCGCATGCGCAATGGTTGTTTTGTAAGAAGCGATTAATTCTCCAGCCTCTTTGTTCGCCCATAACGCATCCTGCTCATTTACACTCAAAATCACCTGATCACGCCACAACAAAAGCCAGTTATCTTCAGTCTGTCGAATCAGTAGTGAATCTGATTTAAACTCATAATTGGCCTCAAGTTGCTCTATTCGTTCTGCAGTTCCAGCAGCACGTTCTTTAGCAGAATAACTTCCTATTGAATTGAAAATCGTGAAAAGAGTATCTTTAAAAGGTGCTACCGGAGCTCCTTTATTGACTGCTCTTAAGGAATCTACTTTTAGTCGACGCTTAGCAACCAACAGAGAATCCTTACTCTTCAGAAAAGCAAGTTCCTCTACTAGCTTTCGTTGTTCATACACATCTGTTCGTCTTGAGGAAAGCAATTCATTTTCTAGATACTTTCTACGCAGTGAATCGTCATTCTGTTGCTTACGCATCTCCAACAGCGTACTCTCACCTTTTGAGATGATTTCCTTCTTAATAGAATCAGAGGTTGTTGTATCTTCTTTCTTTTCCGTCTGAGCCCATACATAAGAACTACTTAAGACAAGCCCCAGGAGCAAACTATATAAACGCAATTTCATGCCTATTTCATTTTAGATTGCCACCAAAGTAGCGACTTTATTCTTAAGCCGGAAACATAATTGTTTTTTATTTTTAACGGTTGCTATCACGCATTGAAATATCCAATGATCTTAGTAACCATCCGAAAAGCCTAAAGGTTTATAACAACTAAATTAATACACAGATTAGTTGGACTTATTTCTTATCATTCCAGTTCTTTTGTCAAAAACCAGTGTCTTCTGCTCCCCTGTGTAAAACAGGGTCAATGTCAATGTAGTATCCGTTTCACCTTCAAAAGATATATCCCTTGCATTACGGATTTTCACATCCAATCGATCGTCGAGCAACTCCCTATCTTTACATTGAAGTACACGTCTTTCAATTACTCCTTTCTTTTCCATAACCTCCAACCAAGGATGAACCATCACGCTGTAGGATACAATCTGTCCCCTGTAACTTGAATTCAGGTCCTTACTCAGCCATAAGCCCAAAGGTGTCGTAGACAGTGCAAGAGCATAAAATGGCAATCCCATCGGTAACATACTCAGTAAGACAAAAGACACCATGCCTATCAAAAACGACTTAGCTAAACGTGTTTTCCAAAAAATGACAACGATCAAAAAACTTCCAAAGCACCATAGCCAAAAAAGAACAATATCAGCAAAATATCCCCGTAGACTAACCTCGAACCCAAAATAGGCGACAAGATCCGCAGCTAACAAAACGGATAGCAATCCATAAATTCTCAAAACAACTCTTTTGATACTCATTTGTTTATTATGCCCCATAAATCACCAATTAAATGAAGTACACTACCAAGTGACCACTTCATAAAAAATACAGGAACTAAATAAGCCATAAATAGATTTAAATCAATAAAAGATTTACGATTCGCTCTTCCATATTTTAAAAAAGTATAAATATTTCAGAAACATTATTCCGAAACGAAATAGATTTACACACTCATATCTTTAGGGGACACTGCCAGCATCTGATTGCAGTATACTGAGTTCTTGCTAACAGACCGTTTCATTTGCCTTCGCTATTCCTCCAAAAGGAATCACATTTCTTAAATATGGCTCTACCATTCGGACTATCTGTCACGGTTTTGCCCTATCCAGGAACAGTCTTAACAAAATCAGTCTAAGTTTCTCGACAACTACAATCAAAGTCTGTACAACTGTAATCGCTTTTACCAAAAACCGCAGAACTTTTCTAACCATACGCTGTACTTTTTCATTAATTGGATGCGCTTTTGCTATAAACCGCTTCACTTTTCGTCCAAACTGCATCACTTTTGCGGAAAAAGCACTGCAAAACGGTAAGTATAGACTCACCAAGAAAAATGCCTTTAAGCATATGCCGGTGCATAAAATATTTCTTTTTAACCCAATGGTGTCATATAAGGCAGTAAAAAGTGATGCTCGGCCAAAAATTTGGCCCAAAATACCCGCTATTTCAAATAGCATCATCATTACCTTTGGAACATAAACTGTTAGAAGTTCCGATTTAAACTATGCCGGACGATGAACACGAAGAATTTCTGTAAAATAAAAAGGGGCTATATCATGAAATTTGATATAGCCCCTTTGAGTTCTCTATAAAAGCTTATAGACTACAAGCCATTCAACCAGTTTTCCACCTCATCTTTGGTCTTTCCGGTTTTCTGTTGCAATTTACCCAGCAACTCCTCTTCTTTTCCTTCGGCATATAGCAAATCATCATCTGTCAGATCTGCATACTGCTGTTTTACTTTTCCTTTCAATTCATTCCAACGGCCTTTCCAAGTCAATTTGCTCATAGTGTTTCTCCTTTCTATTATATGTGATTTTTAATATGTTGTTTCGATAATAGAACAGTTACCCCGCATAAACGTTTAGATTTTTTTCACTTTTTTCTAAAATCTATCGTTTATTAAGTGGCGGGCTTATTTAAATTTCCCAAAATCGCTATCGGACAGAGGATAACCCTAGATTTGACACTAAAATTTCAATACATAGCCAATTTTCTATACATTCTATGTATTTTTAGAGGTGGTAATTTATTCCTCACATGGTTATGAAAAAGAGTTTTGGTATAAAAGATATTGCAAAAATGTTGGACATTTCTGTCTCCACTGTTTCTCGTGCACTCCGAGATGCCTACGATGTTAATCCCGAAACAAAAAAACGTGTTTTAGAACTTACCGAAAAGCTGAACTTCAAACTCAATAAAAATGCATCAGCTCTAGCATCAGGTAATACAAAGAATATAGGAGTCGTCATTCCATTCATTACCAACTACTACTTTTCGACGGTCATATCCGGCATACAAGAAGAAGCCTATAATCAAGGATACAACATCATCCTATACGTCACGAACGACGATATAGAACGGGAAAAAAAACTCATTGAAAATATCGCTACGAGCAGCTTAGATGGATTATTGATTTCGATCTCATCCAACTCCCATATCATTGAACATTTTGAAACGATGATGCGTACAGGACTGCCTATTGTCTTTTTTGATCGAGTTCCCCAACAGATACACGCCTCCAAAGTAGTACAGAGCGACTTTGACGGCGCATACCAAGCGACGACTTATTTGATCAACAAAAACTATGATAGAATAGCCCACATTGCAGGCCCCTCAGAACTTTCATTCACTCAAGAGCGACTCCGCGGATATCTACAGGCCCTCACCGATGCCAAGATCCCCCATCGTAAGGAGTACATTATCTTTTCAGGGTTTGGACAGTCACATGGGTTTGATGATACAAAGGCTCTTCTTACCCTCCCTCAGCCACCGAACGCGATTTTCGCAGTCAACGACCGTAAAGCAGTAGGCGCCATACAGGCCCTTAACCAGGTCGGTATTCGTGTAGGGCAGGACTTCGGTGTAATTGGTTTTACCAATGACCCCATCGCTACGGTAATAGAACCCAATCTCACCACCATCGAAGAGCCAGCCTTTGAGATTGGATGCCGTAGCTGTCAATTATTGATACGACATATTAAAAATAAAGACTTCGAACCACGAGAAATACTCATTCCGGGAAAATTAATTGAGAGACAATCCGTCTGATAAAATTAGGCTTTGTGAATAACCTTTCCACCCACAATCGTCATCTTAACCTCTATCTTTTCATCAAATAATACCAGATCGGCCTGTTTGCCTGTCTCGATGCTTCCTATTTGATTATCTATTTTCATAATTCGTGCTGGATTGAGCGTTAGCATTTGTACCGCATCCAGCAATGGGATTTCAGCGATATCGACCATCGTCCGAATCAGACGATCCGACGTAGCGACACTGCCTG
>JAITLW010000101.1 GCA_031277715.1 Sphingobacterium sp.
CTATTCTCTACCTACGATATATATCGTAGGTAGAGAATAGTCTATATAGACTGAAATGCATTATTCCTCTTCATCCCAATCTTCATCTTCATAAGAGGTATAAGACCAATCAATAGTGATACGGTCTAGTAGGCTATCAAAACGTTCTTGATCGCTGGTTCCAATAAATATACCTGTGCAATTCTCTCCCTCATCAAATGACAAACTGATTACCTCGTAAAAATCATCCGTATACACCTGCTGTCTATCATAAGAAACATCTGGAAGAAATGTCCAATTTTGCTTGATCATTTTTACAATTTCTGAATCAATAGGCTCAAGGCAATTGGCATTATAAGGTAAACCTCCCAAAGTGCCGTTATATATAGCCATTAGTAGCAAAAATTTTTCTGTAGTATCTGCCTCCAAATACCAATCCGGCTCATCATCAGTTCCTGCATTCCCCCACACGGGAGGATTCTCCTGTTGCAAATCCGTTTCTTTTATACCCCAGGAAACCACAGCTTGATATTCTTCAAAAAATAGGAGATACCTATCTTTCGAAAATCCGACTTCACCGTCAGGTAACAACAATCTATTGTAGGCATAGTTTAAATTTTCATGTTTACCTAATGTCACATAATAGTTTTTTAAGGCATTCGGAAGTTTGATACCCAATCGCTCTCCAAGTTCCGCAATCTCCTGATCAGGAAACCCCTGGCTTTCGTCTGACAGATTATACAACCTGCTTATCTCTTGTTTATACCGCATAGTCTATGAATCATGGTAGACTCCTCCTTTGGAAAAAACATGCTTATCCAAAGCAGAAACTCACCGTTTTAAAACGTAAATTTAATATAAAACAAGAGATATAACTATCGGATTATAGCTAGAGAAGTATTAATATTTCTTGTACCAACATGAAGAATACATTACACTTAAAGTCGATAATTCTATATCTTCGCACCTATGATAAAAAAAGTATTCGTTGTCTTTGTTTTTCTGTATAGTGTATTATCTGTCCATGCACAAAGCAGTTTAAATTATAAAGGAATTACCATTCAACATGGCGACTTCTTATTTGTGGGAGCTCAAGCAGAAAGCCTTTCGGGAGCCATCAACCGTGTCACCCAACGAACGGCCAGCGCATCATTTGACCATATGGGACTTATTGAAGTCGTAGAAGGGGTTCCTTACATTCTGCACGCCAGTAGCAGTAAAGGATGTGTGAGAGAGCCATTGGATAATATGGCTAAACATTATGATGTACAGCAATATGTGATATATCGCATTGATGACAAATATAAAGATGCAATTTCAGAAGCGATGGCCATAGCACATCAGATGGTAGGCAAACCTTACAACTGGAGCTATAGATTGAACGATAGTTCGTATTACTGCTCAGACTTTGTAGAACGGGCTTTTCGACCGATAGGATTGTTTAAATTAGAGCCAATGACCTTTAAAAATCCCAAGACAGGTGAGTTTGATGAGTTTTGGGTAAAATTCTATGCAAAGCAAGGCATGGAGGTCCCCGAGGGCGAATTAGGTTGTAATCCGAACGGACTAGCTGCCAATCCTGATATACACCGTATCGGAGCTTTGGATAGTAAAAAATAATAGTTTTTTTTCATTGGCGGTCGCAAATAACGACCGTCAATGAAAAAATATTTTAACCATTCAACATCTTGACGGCTAATATATGCTTGCATAAGCCTCTTTTGCCTTGATGATTTGTAAACCAATTGCAGGTGCATTGGTGTCTATCCTGCTGTATGATAACCGTGTGCTGCACACCTGATCCGTCTACGCGGGCTTCGATGTACTCTGCTGTATTTTTAATGAATTGAACGCCTTCGGTAGCTACCAATTTCTTTGCATTTTTCAACCTTGGATTTAATGCCAAAATACGCTCCATCTTAAAGGGCAGTCTTCTGTAATAATGTTGATGGCTATGTAAATCGTAGCCCAGTAGGCCTATAGATGACAATGAAGCAGACAATGTATCCATGGTATCAAAATCAACATCATGTTCGATGGACAACATCGTCGGATCGAATAATTCATTGGATTTGAGCAGTCCATTAACGGCGTGCACCCACTCATCGGGCACAGCTTTGATCATATTTTCCAGGACATTTCCTTCTCCTGAAAAACCTCTGTAATTATCTGGAGACAATGCCAGTGTAAGTCTCATTTTTCCAAAATCAGCTACAAAAGCGGCACTTTCGCCTCCTTGCTCCTGGTAGACGATCAATTTGTCAGCGTATGTTAAAAGCCCCTCCAATAAACGTAATCGTTGTATACCTCCGACACGGACGGCATCGCCCGTACCAATAGGTGAAAAGATAAATCTATTGGCACGCTTGGTCAGATAAAATTCTCCTTTGGTATTACCTTTAGGAATTCCCTGAAATAGCTGAATAAGCTGTATCTTATTTAACTCAAACTGTACCTCCATACCCGCCAAGTACAATTGCACAGAGGTGAGCCCTTTGATCCAACGTGGCGGTAAGGAGACTTTCTTTTCGATAACCTTGGCTTTGTCCGTACTGATTGCTACTTCTTGACTGCCCACTCCCAACACCATCTTTTCCGTTTTCTTGACGGCATTCAAAGCGTTGAGCATAGGTTCATTAAAATCTACATTAGTCGTACCACTTGCAATAAACTCACCATCGATTGCATCCTCCAACAAATCTAACCGGGCATATACCCCATTACAAGACGAAAAACCTTCAAATCGAATCTGATTGGTGCCAGCAGATACGATCGGATCTCTTAGACTCGGTGGTATGGGACCAAAACTCGAACGGACCACTTTTGATAAGGTCAGTAGACACTTAGATGTCAATAAGGGATCAGTCAGGCTACCCCAAAAGAAACAGGGTACACTAGCTACCTCAGCTAGTTCAGACTGATGCGCCAATACCAGTTGCTGTATACCTGACCGTTGGGTCAGTTGGGAATTCCGTGCGTAGCTGATAGCTAAATCCTGTTCGGCCATAATATTATTTTTTAATCTTCTTTAAAATAGGTTGTAAACTCTTGTATGCTTCAAGGTTGTCAAGGACATTATGCAACTCCTCGGGCACGCTATAGTTTTCTTTGGTTATCAAATCATAGTAATACTCGATAATTTTCTTGAAATTGGTTGGCATCTTTTCCGCTACGGTATAGTTTATTAAAATAGCATCCAACAATCTTAAAAACGCATGGTTGTGTTTTGATGAGACATCGCGACACTGTTCTATCCCCTCAACGAAACGACCTATCGGACCATAACCGTGGCTCAATAAAATCCCCAACTGCTTACCTAATATTTCTGTATCTAACCTATTCTCCGTTATAGTAGCTAATAATACCTCTACAGCCATAGCGCGCACCTCTTTCTCCTTGTTGAACATTGAGCTCGCCAAATACAGATATGACTGCTCATCTAACCTAAAAAAGTCATACAACATCTGCTTTAAATAGGCGGCGGGAGCTTTCCCTCCAATGTCGCTCTTATTATTAAAGCCCAAGGTTAGGAACATGGAAAGACTTTCCGTATTCTGCGGCATCAAACTATGCAGATAAGGAATATCCATTTTATTGAGGTAATAAGCGGCAATTGAGTTTTTACCTCGGCTATAGATATCTTTGTGATATAAAAATGTATCTACTCCTTGTTTGAACATGGGCAACAGGTAGCTCAGCTCATCACCGGTGTACACGGGTTCAGTTTTTTTCGTCACATAATTGTATCCATTATAATAGGTTGGCTCTATCGTCAACACTGGACGAAAAGGCTTTGCGGCAAATGGGATATCTTTTAAAGGCTCCTGCTCAAACTCTTCGAAATATTGATTGGGATAATGTGTACGTGCTACTGTAGCCCAGACACCGAACCATAGAAGTTCGGCAGAATCCTTTGACGATATTAGATTCTTTAACCAGGATCGTTGTTGGATTTTGATTTTTGTCTCAAAGCCTAAGGCATAATTTAATATTTCCTGCATCTGAGGTTCATCTACCTGTTGTATTAGATTTTTGACATCCTCTATCTCTTCGCGTACCGTACGACTCAGTGCTATAGACAGGTCTAATAAATCAATCGATACTCCTGCTTGTTGATAATCCAAAATACGTTGTACCAACACCGATGGAGCTATCCAAAAAGGCCTATGAGTAGGCAAACTCAACAAAGGTAGCTCCACACCTTCTATAAGGTGCCGTTGCAACTGTTCCATCTGGCGCCCCATAAGGCTAATCCATTTAGAATAATTGGCATTGCGCTCTTTGTTCTGATACACCGTTTTAGGCTTATAGTACATGTTCAGAAATACACTCGAAAAATGGTCGAAACAAGCCGACTCCCGATAGATATTTCCCAACTGCTTGATATAGGGTTCGAGTTGCCTCTTATAATCTGCAGGAAAAGTCGGCGTGTATTGTACCCACGCATTCATCAATACCTCTATCTCTATGGGATCTGTACCACCAATCACCTCTCCTATCTTAAAGAATATATCGTTCCAGGTTTGTGGATAGTCAAAGACATCGGTCAAGCATTTGACAGCAACTGGGTCAAAATCATAATGTTCGGCGTCCGCTCCAGCCAATACAGCCAGTATATCTTCTTCGGAGTAGGCTTCTTCCTGAAAGAGTGCTTGTAGATCACTCGCTGTTGCTCCCATCATCTGAGGCCTATACGCTTGCAACTTGTTAGTAAGCCCGTCCATAGGCTCTTTTTGATACTTTAAAATGAATTTACTGGCTCTCTCCTGTAAAGCTAAATCAGGTATCATAAACAGATCTGCGACGAGTAGAACAAACCGTTCCTGTAATTCTGGATATTGCTTCAGCAACCTGTCAAATTGAATTAAAAGCGTTTTAAGACTAGCCTTGACATCATTCCGCATAAATATACCTTCAGCCCAATCCAAAAAATCAGGGAGTTGGAAATCGGCATGTCCGAAGAAAGGCTTAAGGTAATCGACCGTAAAATTGATGACAGCACTATGTTCGGCATGCAGCAATGGGAAGAACTTCTGTTGATAGGTCATAACCTCTTCTTCTGGTAATTGAAGCCGATCAATCAGCTTTCTAAAATAGCTCTTTAGACTATTATTCCAGTTTTTAGTCTGTGCTTCTAACGCTCCTGTAATTATTAAATCACGATCGATCTTACCACTGTCCAATAATGTAGTAAAGATTTTGTCCCAAGTCAATTCATTGACCGTATTTTGATAGTTATAGTCCCAGTATATACTATGAATGCCAGACTCAAACTCAAAGACCAGTGGAATATCCCGTTTGATAGTCAGCTCATCCTCCGTCAATATCTTAAACAGTTTATGAGACTCATGGTAATTAAAACCAGTGATAGCACTTGCAAAGAGCTCAGGTTCAAATACAACATATCCCAGATTTTCCAAATGGCGAAGGCTCTGATAACCGATCCGTTGCCATTCATTCCTTTTTACAGCTTGCAACAAATATGCTCCCAGCCAATCGGGCTGCGCATAAGCAAGTATCTGACTTACATCAGGACTCTTTGCCTGCTCCAAAAGTTCGTGAAAAAAGTCCCAACTACCTACATCCGAACCGGAAAAAGTCGCCAAAGCCAATAACTTTACGATACGTTGCTGCTCTTTGTTGCCTCTTGTTCCCCAATTGTACTGCGCTTTCTTACTGTAAACAGAATCTTTTGAAAGATCACTATAATCTACCCAATAACGTTTGGCTGAACGAATTTCCTTTTTGAGCACCTCTAGATTGCCTGTAGCATATTCTTTAAGAAAAGGAATGATATCTTCAACCTTACCGTCACTGATCAGCGCTTTCATCGCTGCGATAGCTTCCTCTTTTCGCTGTGTATTCGCTATCGGTTTACGAGTTGAACCAGTTCTCTCTTTCGGCTCCGTAGCGACACTACCATCTTCTGAATATCCCTTCTTTATTTTTTCTGCAATTAATTTTTCAGCATCTTTTAAACAGGCTTCTTCAGAATCGAAAGTTTTACTTTTACTTTGCCCCGAAGTACCGTTACGTCCATAGGTAACAGTATGTGTAGCCCCCTCAGTTTGTATTTCCCAAAATTTATCAGATGTGCCGTCTATGTATTTTAGATGCTTAAACATAATATCTTAACGTATGATCGAATTTCTATTTTATTATTGAATTAAGGAATAACCGCAATACTTTGCATAATCAATTGTCATGCCACTGGTATACATATCTCACAAACGCCATTCCTGACCGTCCTTCAAAAAATGAGTATGCCTAGTAGTACAACTGCCAAACAGCTGCTAACTAAACCTTTTACATGGGAAGATAGATAATTAAAAATTTAGTAAAGATACATTTCTCTCATGCGGACAATATCCACTCCTAAAACAGCTTCTAAATAGCTTTCGACTGTTCCATACTCCTTCTTCATGTAATTGATCCCCGACTGTAAATACGCAGGCTTAACGGTCAGTAGCGGTTCTAAATTAGGATATTGATCGACATATTTCTGATACTTGTCCGCCAAAAACACCCGCGACTGCATATAATCATGTATGACCGACTCCTCATCAACTCCAAGAGCAAATAAAAAAAGAGCCGCAGCCATCCCTGTTCTATCTTTTCCAGCCGAGCAGTGGAAAGCTAAGGGTAAAGATTCCTGATTTTGTAATAACGCAAAAAACTCCTGATACTGTTTGATACTCACTTGATCTGCAAGTAACTCTCTATTCAAGTCTATCATAATGGTATCTAGTTGTTCTTTTTGGAAGCTAATCAGCTCCGCTAACGAGGAAACGGATAAATTTCCGGGCGCTATAGTGAGATTATAAACTTTGGCACGATCGATCTGTTTACTAGGTTCTTGTTTTCGCTCTTCGTCTGTCCGAAAGTCAACTATACTGACCAAGCCTAAACTGTGCAAATACTGGAGGTCATCATCTGTCAGATGTGCCCAATCCCCTGTACGAAATACTTCACCCCATTTCACATGCCTTCCATCGGAGGCTTTGATACCTCCTAAGTCCCTAAAGTTATACCCGCCCTTCATGGGCAATAAACGTTCTGCAAGAATAGTGGAACCGTTGGAAGTCACCAATTGAAAATAAGAACGATAGGAAGCATTGCCCGGGAGGGCAAATTCTCCCTTTCCTTCTCCTTGCAATACTGGTTTAGACATATCAATGCTATCGACAGATCTCCCTTCGTACAACTTCCATTTGTCTACGACATCCAGTACCAATTTAGGCTCTTTCAAGTCTTTATTTCTCATTATAGTTACTTTTCCTGTTAAGTCCTCTCCCGAATAGCCTACCCTCTGTTGATTACATGCCGATAGACCTACAAGAATTGATAATATACAAATTAGTTTTTTCATGGTATCATTTTATCGTGCACTATTCGAGGCTGTAATCTACAACAACCTGAAGATAAGCATTTCTGTTCATATATTAAACCATCAGTATTCCCTACATGTAGTCTGGATGAAATTATCTGCCTCAAAACCACAATATACTTCCAGATAAAAAGCAGAATAAGGATACGACTTATCATCATGTTCCTTTATCTTTGCCCGCAACTATTTTTTTTACATGAAATTATTGAAAGACCGTATCCTAAGGGATGGCAAGAGCTTTGAGGGAGGCATACTAAAGGTGGATAGCTTTATCAACCACCAAATGGATCCGATATTAATGAAATCCATAGGTGTAGAATTTGTACGTCGATTCGGTCATTTGCCTATTAATAAAATTGTGACTATCGAGGCCAGTGGTATTGCGCCCGCTATTATGTTGGGGTATCTTTTGGAACTTCCGGTAGTCTTTGTCAAAAAGGCAATACCGAAAACGATGGAGAAGATGTTGACAGCCTCTGTCTATTCTTTTACCAAAGATAAAACCTATGATATCTGTGTAAGCCGTGACTTCCTAACTGCAGATGATCGTGTCGTATTCATCGATGATTTCCTTGCCAATGGCAACGCTGCTATCGGTGTCCACGAACTAGTCGAGAAAGCCGGAGCACAAGTGTTAGGTATGGGATTTATCATTGAGAAATCATTTCAACAAGGTCATCTACGTTTACGCGAATTAAACATTCCTATCGAGTCCCTGGCACGTGTCAAGGCTTTAGGTGACAATAAGGTCGAATTTGAAGATTAACAAAAAATCATCTCACTGGAAACAGGGATTTTTATCGTAAATCTACGGTTTTCATTTGGCATGGTATGTCTTTTGAGACGGATTATGTGTAAGAATAATTCGTTTCAATATGACATTTTTAGAAATCAAAGACGCTATCGCGGGAGGACATTCTAACGAGATCCGCGCTGCACTGAAAAGCTTTATAGAAGAGAACCCGAATCATGAGGAAGCTTTACTCCTTTATGTACAAAAACTTAATGAGGATATAGGCCAGGCGAGCTTTAGCAATGCTGACACGGACGAGCAGTTTAGAGAACTGTTTATTTTAACGGATCAGATACTGGATATAAATCCGGATAATCAAGATATCAAGCTACTGTGGCTACAGATCAATGCAAATTTCAACTTTGCCCAAACAGATATCGAACGCTACCGGAGGTATATTGCCGATTTAAAAGATACTTCCAAATTCAGATTCAATATACTACAATGCGAGATTGAACTTGCAAATCATGAAGGAAAGAAGGAAAAAGCAGTTAGCTTATATTACTCCCTTCTAGAAGTTATCGATAGTGTTTTTGAATCCCGGCTTGAGCGGGATCACTATATCAGTATATATGTATACTATTTGACCGTACTGCTTTTGAATGACGATATTGCCGGTCAGAGGGAAGCATATGCACTAGTCGAAAAGTATGTCCGCCGCCTGGTATATAATAATACCTATCCAATCCTAGTGTATATGGGGTTGGCGATGGACAATAGAGACTTCAAATTAATTGACGAGCTCGCTCAGCAATTGATGCCCATTATCTATAACGACTATACGGTAGAAGAACATGATAAAGAATTCGTTGCACTCGGCAAAACTGCTCTTGCCGAATTAGGGTTTTCTGACGCTATCGCGAATATGTTCCTAAACCTCACCTATCAGATCGAAGGTGAAACGATATGGGCATCACACATGAAGCGCCTTTTTCAAAAACATCCGCATTCGCTCTATCTACAATATGCTTACGGGATACACTGCGCTGAAATGGAAAACCATGAAGAGGCAGTACGCTATCTAAGGAATACACTATTCAAACCCTATGTTGAAACAGAAAGTGTCGGCACCTATCTCCTTTCCTACTACAAGACCTACAATGAGGTACCTGAACTGGAGGTACCCGATTTTGAAGGTTCATCATTCTTTGCCACAACCTCCGCACTGGAACTCGAAGAGCTATACAAGATTGTAGCTGATAAAGAAATGTCCGATCGGGTCATATCTATTACTTTAAAAATACTCAACCGGGCCATACAGATTATACAGGACTATGAACTGCTAGGAGCTTTCCGTTCGAGCGCGCTGATGGACAGCCACAATATAGCGATGTCTTATCATAATTATGCATACTATGCCAACCATATGGAGATCGAAACAGATCTAGCTCTGGCTTACAGCGAGAAAAGCAAAGAATACTCGACTTTTATAGCGCAAGATATGGTCCACCTGAGTTTACTCATGCAATTAGGACGTAACCAAGAGGCATTGGAAATAGTACAGGTGACTTTGTCCAAAAATCTTGAAGAGCGCTCACCTGGAAACTATGTTAAGTACAAACTCCAAGAGGCCGTGCTGTTAGAAAAAGTAGGACGTAGAGAAGAATCTTATGAGGCATATAAAAGAGGAAAGGATTTCATGTTTAACTTTCTACAGGAATATGGCAGACAGAATTTTGATATCGGCACACTTGAAGTTGCTTTTGAAGCCGATGATATCGTATTCGCGTATTTAGAAGGCAATGAAGACTTCAAGGTCTACACCCTCTATCAGTACTATCAATTCTTCCCAAAAGATCTTGATGTATTATACCGTCTGTGTAAAATATACATCATGTATGGTATGTGGGAAGAATTCATGACTTATGCTCCAATCTATGTACAGGAATTCCAGGAACAGGATTTTATGTGGAACGATGAATTTATGGCTATCATGGAGCGCTATCTCCCCGAGTTGTACCAAAATGATCCGGAAGAAGTCGCTTATTGGTTAAATGGATTTATTGACAGTGAACAGGAAGAAGAATGGATTTCCCGCTATGCGGCGACTTATCTCCCACAGGAAAAACCAGAAAAGAAAGGTCTTTTCGGCCGGCTTTTTGGATAACATTCAATTATCCATTCTTGGTAGCAGTGACAGGGCTACCAAGAATGGATTTTCAGTATTACTATTCAGGTTTTACGCGATATATCCGAACCGTATCCAATCCATTATCATGTAGCGCTTTGACAAAATCCTGCGTTAGATCAATCAGCTTTCCTGTGCGCACGTCAAACACCCACCCATGCAATGTCACCTGATGGTTCAATATCGCATTCTGTACTTCGGGAATCTTGACAAGATTTAAGCATTGTTCCGCCACATTGAGTTCCACAAGTTTATCATAGCGTTCATCCATATCCTCGATTTCATTCAGTCGTTTTTGATGGAGACGATATACATCACGGATACATCCCAACCAAGGGTTGAGTATTCCTAAATGCTCCTGTTCCATTGCCGATTTGACCCCACCACAATTATAGTGCCCACATACGACAATATGTTTTACATGGAGATGGCTCACAGCATACTCGATCACCGATTTCGAATTTAGGTCGGTATTAGGGATAATGTTAGCGATATTACGGTGCACAAAAACCTCTCCTGGTTCGACCCCCATCAATTCTTCTGCCGAAACCCGACTATCTGAACACCCGATGTACAGAATCTCTGGAGATTGCCCAGCTGCAAGTTTTTCAAAGTAACCCGGATCTATAGCCAGTTGTTTTTTAATCCATTCTTCGTTGCTCTTAAAAATGTTATTGATATCTGTCATAAGTAATTATTTTGGATGATACTATTAAAATATTTGTGTTCTTCTTTTGACAATAGAGGAGACTCTTTCCAAGGGAGCAGGAAAAAGGTAATATGAACTAAATAGGTAGAGACATTTTTGAATTCATTCATATGCTTTCGCTTATGTAACCTGAATATACAATTTTTATCCTATATGCACATTCTTGCAGATGAAGATGTTTTCAGAAAAACTGACAATCAACAAAATCGACCTTCACAGTTTTCTTAATAAAAGAAACGGAAAACTTTTTGGATACGCTACAAGGTAACTCAAATAAAAAATACACATCAATAACTTAAATGTTAGATATATCTAATATATTTAATAACTTTGTATATCGAAAAAGATTTACAGGATTGTACATTAATGGTGTATCATGGATTTGACAGCTTTACATAAAGGACAAATAGCAGAGATTAAACGCATAAAAGAGGGGTGTTCGTACGAGGTGAAACAGCGTCTATTAGATTTAGGCTTTGTTGCAGGAGCTTTCATACGTATCCAAAACATAAGCCCTTTAGGAGATCCTATTGCCTATGAAATCCACCGTACGCTGATCTGCCTAAGACGCGATGATGCACGCTATGTACAGATTGAAATAAAAGAAGGGAATGATGATGAGTAGTGCATGTGATAATTGTGAACTAAACCCCAACGCCAACCTCAAGAGATTGGGCGAAAGTGCGGGAGATGTACATTATACGATAGCTTTGGCCGGGAATCCCAACACGGGAAAAAGCACAGTTTTTAACGCATTGACAGGCCTTAAACAACATACAGGCAATTGGCCCGGAAAGACGGTGACCCGAGCAGAAGGAAGATTTGCGTATCAAGACGAAACCTATAGGATAATTGACCTTCCAGGCACCTATTCATTACTATCTACATCAGAAGATGAAGAAGTAGCGCGGGATTTCATCTTGTTTGGCAAACCTGATGTCACGGTAGTTGTAGTCGATGCCAGCCGGCTAGAGCGGAATTTAAGCCTCGCGCTACAGATTCTAGAAATAACAGATAAGGTGGTTCTCTGCCTAAACCTTATGGATGAAGCTAGCCGACATGGTATACATATCGATATCCGAACTCTTTCTAGAGACCTGGGAATCCCGGTAGTAGCCACCAGTGCTCGAAACAAAGAAGGGATCACTGAACTACTTGCCGCTATTCGACAGGTCGCTGAAGGGACTTTCCATACAAAAAAACAACAATATGTACAGTTGACCGGAGAAACCGGCAAAGCGGTTGACGATATCACCAGTCGACTGTTGCAAATTGCCCCAGATCTACCCAATGTTCAATGGCTGGCTATGCGACTTATAGAGCATGATGAGCACGTCGTAACTGCATTAACACGTGGAGATATCTCTCCTCTGATCAATAGCTCCCATAGTGCAGAGATCTTGCAAGCAGCAGAAAAGCACCGTGATAAAATCGGGGACAATTATCGAAATAAGGTCGTTGAGGCTATTTATGCAAGATCCAACGGGTTAGTCCGTGACACCGTATCCTCCGATTCCTCGGCTCGATCATTTCGTATCGATCGGGCAATCGACAATATTGTAACCCACCGTTTTTGGGGATTTCCCATTATGTTTTTATTGTTGGGTTTTGTACTTTGGATTACTATAATCGGTGCAAACTATCCTTCGGAACTACTTTCTACTTTATTATTGGAAAAGGTATACCCTATATTAAAAACAGCTGCTTCAGCGCTACATTTTCCTTGGTGGTTAGATGGTTTTTTAATAGATGGTGTATATCTCGCTACAGCTTGGGTCATTGCTGTCATGCTACCACCTATGGCTATTTTCTTTCCCCTTTTCACACTGCTTGAAGATTTTGGTTATCTCCCTAGAGTAGCTTTCAACCTAGACAACCTATTCCGAAAAGCAGGTGCGCATGGCAAACAGGCTCTGACTATGAGTATGGGATTTGGATGTAATGCAGCGGGAGTAGTCGCTACCCGTATTATCAATAGTCCAAGAGAGAAACTGATCGCAATCATTACCAACAATTTTTCCCTTTGCAATGGCAGGTGGCCTACTCAGATTTTAATCGCCTCTATTTTTCTGGGGGCTTTAGTGCCCAAACAATGGGCAGGAACGATCTCCATGCTCGCAGTTGTATTTATAGCCGTATTGGGAATAGCGTTTACATTTTTCACATCGTTGTTATTATCCAAAACACTGCTAAAAGGAGAGTCTTCCTTTTTTACACTGGAGCTTCCACCTTATCGTCCACCGCGCTTTTTTCAAACCATATACACCTCGTTATTAGACCGTACCCTTATTGTTCTCTGGCGTGCTATCGTATTTGCCGCACCTGCTGGTGCTGTCATATGGCTAATCTCCAATATCGATGTCAATGGACAGTCTGTTGCCCTTTGGATGATCGAAGGCTTAGATCCTATTGGTATCTTCATCGGTCTGAATGGGGTGATTTTATTAGCTTATGTTGTTGCTATTCCTGCAAATGAGATTGTCATCCCTACTATACTGATGCTCACAACAATGGTCCTTGGCAACACCGCGATGGGGCATGGTGCCGGGGTCATGTTTGAAGCTGGAGATGCGGAAATAGCAACACTGTTACATACTGCTGGATGGACGACATTGACCGGAATCAATCTAATGCTATTCAGCCTATTACACAATCCTTGCAGCACAACGATATATACAATATATAAGGAAACGGGAAGCCGTAAATGGACAACAGTAGCAACCCTACTGCCAATTTTATATGGTGTAATTGTATGCTTTCTTGTTGCACGGGTTTGGGATTTCTTTTCATAGATACTGTAATTTAAAGACACTGAAATTAAGTGGCACAAGAACTCTATCCTTGGTAAATGCTAAATAATTAGTACATTTACCTTCCATTCGTTTTTCACGAAACTTAATTTCTACTTATGGTTTTTGGAATATTTGAAACACTCACATTTGCCTGTTTAGTACTTCTTCTAGGATTTTACATTGTTAAGAAAGTAAAGTTTTTTAGAGATTATAATATCCCAGAACCTGTTGTAGGAGGTTTTTTAGTTGCTTCCCTACTCTATCTAGCCCATCATTTTTATGGTCTGAGTTTTGAATTTGAAAGCTCGCTTCAAACCTCCATGATGTTGATCTTTTTTTCTTCTATCGGTCTGAGTGCGGATTTTGCGAAGTTAAAAAAAGGAGGAAAACCCCTACTTATTTTTATTGGCGT
>JAITLW010000243.1 GCA_031277715.1 Sphingobacterium sp.
GTGGCTTTACATCGCCATGATATTAGGTTTTATTGCATTAAACTTTTTGTATAATAGCGATACTGCAGAGAAAACTACTTACGAGAACTTTGAGAAAAACATGCTCCTTGCCGGAGATGTAGATGAATTAGTAGCATTTAATAAAGGTAGTATCGTTGAGGTAGAGGTCTATATCAAAAGTGATAAGCTGAAGAATGATCCCAAATATAAAGATTTGGTACCCTCAGGAAATAGCTTAAGCTTCTCTGCAAACAAAGGTCCCCAGTATGTTTTTACAGAAGGATCTGCAGAGATATTAAACCAAAAACTGGTTGAATCCCAAAAGGATTTACCAGAGGGTACACCGAAATTGTCGGCTAAATGGGAAGAGCGTTCCAATGCTTGGGGAGGATTTTTTATCTCCTTTATCCTACCATTGATTATCATCGTAGCATTATGGATGTTTCTTATGCGACGCATGGGCGGTGGTGGTGCCGGTGGTGGTGGACAGATCTTCAACATCGGTAAATCAAAAGCACAGCTTTTTGATAAAGAATCACAGATCAACATTACCTTCAATGATGTTGCAGGCTTAGAAGAAGCCAAGACAGAGGTAATGGAGATTGTTGACTTCTTGAAAAATCCAAAGAAATATACGGACTTAGGAGGAAAGATTCCAAAAGGAGCTTTATTGGTAGGCCCTCCGGGAACAGGTAAGACCTTGTTAGCGAAAGCCGTTGCTGGTGAAGCACAGGTTCCTTTCTTCTCGTTGTCAGGTTCTGACTTTGTCGAGATGTTTGTAGGGGTAGGGGCTTCTCGTGTACGTGATTTGTTCAAACAAGCAAAAGAAAAAGCGCCTTGTATCATATTTATCGATGAGATTGATGCAATAGGTAGAGCACGTGGCAAAAACTCTGTAATGGGGGGTAATGATGAGCGTGAAAATACATTGAACCAGTTATTGGTAGAGATGGATGGATTTGGAACGAATGTAGGGGTTATCATCCTTGCTGCGACCAACCGTTTAGATGTATTGGACTCCGCTTTATTGAGACCAGGACGCTTTGATAGACAGATTTCCATTGATAAGCCCGATTTGATAGGTCGTGAGCAGATATTTAATGTACACCTTAAACCATTGAAGCTGGCAGAAGAAGTCGATGCAAAAAAATTATCTGCACAGACTCCAGGATTTGCCGGTGCAGAGATTGCAAACGTTTGTAATGAGGCCGCATTGATAGCTGCACGTAAGAATAAGCGTGCTATCGAAATGCAGGATTTCCAAGATGCGATCGATCGCGTAATCGGTGGATTGGAGAAAAAGAACAAAATCATCTCTCCAGAAGAGAAGAAAATTGTTGCCTACCACGAGGCAGGTCACGCTATAGCAGGATGGTTCTTAGAGCATGCCGATCCATTGGTCAAGGTTTCTATTGTACCACGTGGAGTAGCGGCTTTAGGTTATGCGCAATACCTACCCAAAGAGCAGTTCCTATATACGACAGAGCAATTGCTGGATAGTATGTGTATGACTATGGGAGGGCGTGTAGCTGAGGATATTACTTTTGGTCGTATCAGTACAGGAGCACAGAATGATTTAGAGCGTATCACAAAATTGGCTTACGCGATGACAGCGGTTTATGGAATGAACCATAAAGTCGGAAACGTATCCTTTAGAGATAGTTCTGGCGAATCTCAGTTCCAGAAACCTTATTCGGATCAGACTGCAGAGTTGATTGATGAGGAGGTACGTGTATTGATATCTGCTGTCTACGAACGCACCAGACAATTGTTGTTGGATAACCAAGAAGGATTAATCCGTATCGCTGAAAAGCTATTGGAAAAGGAAATTCTCTTCCAAGCGGATTTAGAGGAAATTTTGGGAAAACGCCCGTTCTCTAATCGTACAACCTATGACGAGTTTGTCAATGGTGGTGCTGATGGAGGTGGAGTTCCACAGACAGAATTGCCAATTCCACCGATACCAGAAGAAACTCAAAATTCTGAACCATCGGAAAAATTGAATGAAGATAATGTATAAAAAATAGAGGGCTAACCCCCTCTATTTTTATCTTTAACCTATCCATATCGTACTCATTACATCCTTACGAATGAATATTAGAAATACCACAGCAAAAGAAAAGATGCTCAAGAAGATACGACAAGCTCTTCTTCAGAAGCGTGATAACCCACATCCAGACTTTGAAGATTCCGCGTTGTATAAAGATGAGGAAGAATCGCTAGATGTTACTTTTGCCCGTGAGTTGACCGATATAGGCGGGAAATTTATTTATTGTGACGGTGAAATTTCAGTTATAGAAAATTTAATCGGCCTTGTCGAAGAGCTAGGGGTAACAAAGATATACGCTTGGGAACCATCCGTAAATGTATTACTGAAACACTATGGCTTCCCTTACCTCGCTACGGATAGGGATTTTGAACAGGCTGAAGTGGGGATTACTGCCTGTGAAGCATTGATCGCTAGAAATGGTAGTGTGATGATTTCTAATGCCAATGAAGGAGGGCGCCGTCTCAGTATTTATCCGCCGGTGCATATCGTATTGGCTAAGGCATCACAATTGGTAATGGATATACGTCATGCGATAACACAGCTAAAAGACCGTTATCCGACTTATCTGCCTTCGATGGTAACCACGATAACGGGACCAAGCCGAACCGCTGATATAGAAAAAAAGCTCGTGTTAGGAGCGCATGGTCCGAAAGAGCTCTACGTTTTTTTAATCGAAGATAGATTCTAAAACTAATGATTCAAGAATATATTTTAAATACACCGGTAGCGTCTGTTTTTTTTGCCGTTACGATAGCGACTAGTATATACGCATTTTCTAATCCACAGCTATATGGTTCGATGATGCTACACCCGTATAGCATACACCGGGACAAGAGCAAGTGGTACACCGTATTCACCAGCGGAATTATTCATGCAGATTGGGGACACCTATTATTCAATATGATCACCTTCTACTACTTTGGTTTCGCATTGGAGCGGTTTTTTGTACAGGTAAGCGGTGATATTGGACATTTGTATTTTGCCATTTTGTATTTAGTGAGCCTAGTGTTGAGTGATATTCCTACTATCGTACAGCAGAAAAATAATCCTGGGTATTACAGTTTGGGTGCCTCTGGAGCAATATCAGCGGCCCTCTTTGGCTATATTCTTTTTCAGCCCAAGGCCATGCTTGGTATATTTATGATTATCCCTATGCCGGCCTATTTATTTGCAGTGCTTTATATCGGGTACTGTATCTGGGCATCCAAGAACTCCAACGACCGGATCAACCATGAT
>JAITLW010000267.1 GCA_031277715.1 Sphingobacterium sp.
CGCTAAGATATCCAGGAAATTGGAACCTTTGATTAAGATTCCATTTCGGCTGGCTGCACCTATCCCTCCAAAATACCCCAAAGGAATGGAGATTACTAACGCACATGGACAAGAAATGACTAAAAATATCAAAGCCCTATATAACCAGGTTACAAATTGATAATCGGAAACAAATAATGCCGGCAACAAAGCGATACCTATTGCCAAAAAGACGATAATAGGCGTATATATCTTTGCAAATTTAGAAATGAACAACTCGGTCGGAGCCTTTTTGCTACTAGCCTGTTGTACCATCTCGAGAATCTTGCTCAACTTACTATCAGCATAAGCAGTCGTAATACGGACATTTGCCAGTGTATTCAGATTGATCATACCCGCCAGTACCACCTCGCCCGTATATTTCGTATCCGGTTTACTCTCTCCAGTCAGCGCCGCTGTATTAAACACAGCTTGATCAGTTAGGAGGACACCGTCCAAACCTAGCTTCTCTCCAGGTTTGAGCTGCACCACATCGTCGATACGCACATCCTTGGCTTTAATCAGTGAAGCGACATTGTCCCGAATTACGGTAGCTTCATCAGGGCGTTGGTCTAGCAACGCCTTGATATTTGATTTGGCCCTCGATACGGCCAGTGTCTGAAAGCTCTCTCCTACGGCATAAAATAGCATCACCGCCACACCTTCAGGATATTCACCTATAGCGAATGCTCCCAAAGTCGCAATCCCCATCAGGAAAAACTCAGAGAAAAAGTTTCCTTTACGGATGCTGACAAGAGCATCCTTAAGAACAGGAAGGCCGACTGGTAAATAGGCTACTGTATACCATATTAGGCGCACCGCCCCCTTAAACCAGTCTTGTGGAAAATAATTATCTATCCCCAAGGCGACCAACAGTAACACCAAGCTTATAATCGCAGGCATAAAGAGTTTGAGATAATTTCCATCCTCTAGATCATGGCTATGATCATGTCCATCATGATCGTCATCGTGAGCCTCCGCTTCTGCATCATGTGTACAGCAACCGCCTTTATCTTTTTTATTTTTAGAACCTATAAGCTCGGAAGCTCCTGCTTTGTCATATATCTTCTGGGTCTGTGTACAGCAAAGCTGTCTCCCCATTTCGTCATAACGATGTTTATGTTCCATATCAGCAATATACTATTTTATAATTAATGGGAATGCCCTCCTGTGTTACTCAATTTTGCATTAATAAAAAAGGCTCCTTTGACAACGACCTGTGTATCTTTTGCAAATTCCCGTACAGGAGTGATAGCTGTATAACCGAGTTCGCTAGCTCCCTTTGCAACCTCAATTTTTTCAAAATTGACCTGTCCTTCTTTCTTCGTTCCTTCTTCGTGTTCATGTCCATGCTCTTCGCCTTCTTTGTGATCATGCCCTTCTTCATCGTGATGAGCTTCTCCCTCTTTATCCGTAAGTACGAAAACATAATACTTTCCATCCGCTTCGACAATAGCATCATTCGGAACAGCTAATCCTTTACTTTCACTGAGATCTAATAAGCCAATCGTATTCATACCATCTATCAATCCTTGTTTATTACCTAGCACGTCACAATGCACTGTTATAGATTTACTGTCATTTTCAAATGAAGAACCGATCCTAAAGACTTTCGCTTTATAGGTTACGCCAGGATTATTAGTGAGCATAAAATCTATGACCTGTCCTATTTTCACCTTGGGTAAATCTTTTTCGAACACCTGCAAATCCAAATGAAGCAAACTATTATCCACAATCTCCACCACCGGCGAAGATACATCTACGTAACTGCCAATTTTCGCAAAAACATTGCTCACTGTCCCATTTATTGGACTTTTCACCAATAACACGGATTTTAAGTTTGCATTTGTGAGGCTATTTATATCTATCCCCATTAATTCGATTTGTTGCTGTAGTGAAGCACGCCTTGTCCGCAACGTATTCATTGTGGTACGGGCAGCCTGTAGGTTCTTTCCAGCACCTGCATTTGATGCATTTAATTCCTGTTGCCGCTGCAATTCCTGATCTGCCAATACGATCTGACTCGATACGGTAAGGTACTCCTCTTGCAATTGGATATACTGCGGGTTTGTAATGGAGGCTATAGTCTGTCCTTTACGAACATAATCTCCTAATTGAACTAAGAGAGTTTTAATAACTCCTCCGTAGAGCGATGTCGCATTCGCTTTATTATTGTTCGGTACACTCAACTGTCCATTTACTTTGATGTTATCTGCTAGGCTTTTATATTCGAGACTTCCCCAACTTATGCCCACGGAAGCAATCTGCTCTTTGTTCAACGAAGCAATGGTAGTTACTTCTTCGCTATGCTCTTCCTCGGGAGCTTCTTCTTTAGCCTTCGAGCTCTTATCTTTACAGCTTAGCACCAACATACTAATCACCGCTACGGATAATAGTGCCTTTATATATAATTTTATCTTATTCATCATTTCACGCTATTTATTATTTAAGTAATTGATCTCAATAGCTGATTTATTGTACAAATTGAGCACATCGAGATGGTTCTGTCTAATGGTTATGGCCTGGCCTAGAAACTGGCTAAGCTCAGCAAAGCCTATTTCCCCTGTATTATAACTGAGTGTGGCTGCCTTGATAATTTCGGTGGCTTGTCGAAGTCCCGATTTCTCATAAAACAGTAATAAAGCGTTGTTCTTTTCAATATCCGCTAATGCTGACGCCCTATCCGTTTGCAGAACCTGTTTATTATAAGCCAACAGGCTCTCCTGTGCCTTTACTTCTGCTTTTGCGGCCCGCACCTTATTCTTAGCCGCGGCGATACCAAATAGCGGGAAAGAAGCTCCTATAGAGAATCCACTAACAGGGTCCTTCTTTCCTAAAAGACGCTGCGAGGAAAATGATCCAGAAAAATCGGGCATATTACTGTTACGCTGTACATTTACATTAGATTCAGCAATAGCTACGTTCTGTTGCTGTAAAGCAAGTACGGGATGTGGCGCATTATCGCCCAATAGTTCCATTTTCACCTTTTGCATGGGATCAGCGATAGGCAGCAACCATTCATTACGGTTGGTCAACAACATCAGCTGTTGTTGCTGTACAACCATTTCCTTTTTATTCTGTTCTAACTGGGCTCTTAATTCGAGGAGCTTGGCCTCAGCGGCAATACGGTCCAACATAGCTACATCACCGGTTCTAACCCGTAAATCCGTTGCCTTAAACAAATTGTCGTAGATGCTGTCCAGCTGATTGAACAGGGCTTGTTTGTCCTGTAAATACCACAGCTGAAAATAAGCAACACGAATATCTCTTTTTATCGTAGCTGTCAATAACTCCTTACTCAACTCTGCATATTTAAGCTGCTCCGTAAAATACTTTCTACGTGCTGAATAGAGCCCCGGCCAAGCGATATCCTGGGATACACCAATCTGAGGCCTACCGCCCTTGTTGGATGGTTGTAGTTCATCGTTCTGCACGGATATCCCAAACTTTGCAATATCTACCGCTGTTTTGGTGGTATAGCCCGCCGCATCAATCTCACTTTGATTAACTCTATATTGAAGGTTATTCTTCATCGCGCTATCTATCAGGTTGTCAACAGACACCCTACTCTGTGCATTTACAGACAACAATCCTGTTCCTAGTAATAATAATACGGTCAAAGTTGTTTTCATCATATTATCCTTCATCGGCTTTGATTTTGAATTAAAAATAATATATAGCAAAGGCAGTACAAATAAAGTTAAGAAAGTAGCGGTCACTAAACCTCCAATTACCACTGTGGCAAGTGGTTTCTGAACCTCCGCGCCTGCACTACTACTGATAGCCATAGGTAAGAATCCCAAAGAAGCTACGGTAGCCGTCATCAATACTGGGCGTAATCGAATCATCGTTCCCTCGCGTACGCGTTGCAGGACATCTTTTACACCTTCTTTTTCCAGCTGATTGAAGGTACCAATTAGTACAATCCCATTTAATACGGCCACCCCAAACAAAGCAATAAAACCAATACCAGCACTAATACTAAATGGCATATCACGAAGCAATAGCGCTAATACACCACCGATAGCACTCATCGGAATCGCTGTAAATATTAGTATCGCCTGCTTGAAGGAATGGAAGGTAAAATACAACAGCATAAAAATCAGCAATAAAGCAACGGGCACAGCAATCATCAGTCGGGCAGAAGCTTTCTGCAGATTCTCGAACTGCCCACCATAAGTAAAATAATAACCTGAGGGAAGTTCAACCGTTTCCAACTTTTGCTGAATCTCCCCAACGACGGATTGAACATCTCGGTCTGCTACATTGAATCCAATTACAATCCGTCTCTTGCCTGACTCTCTACTGATCTGCGCCGGTCCTAGTTTAAAATCAATATCTGCAAGCTGAAATAAAGGAACCTGTACTCCATTGGCTGTGGGTACCAGTAAATTCCGAACATCATCAATACTACTTCTGTGGGTACTATCTAATCGGACCACAAGGTCAAAACGTCTTTCATTTTCATATACACTACCAGTACTTTTTCCAGCAAAGGCAGTACTTACTATATCATTTACATCTTGGATAGTCATCCCGTAATTGGCAATTCGGGTACGATCATATACAATATTGATCTGTGGAAGTCCGCTCACACGTTCTATCTGCGGAGCGGTCACACCAGATACGCCTTGGATCACCGTTGCCACCTTATTCGCATAATTTGCCAATGTATCCATATTTTCGCCAAATATCTTGACGGCTACATCTTGGCGTATACCAGTCATTAATTCGTTGAATCGCATCTGTATCGGTTGGTTTTTCTCAAAGAAAACTCCTGGAATAACTTCCAATTTCTCTAATATAGCATCCCCCAATTCGTCGTAAGTTCTCCCTGAGGTCCATTCACTTTGAGGCTTCAATATCACCATCATATCGGTAGCTTCGGGAGGCATTGGATCTGTAGGAACTTCGGCGGCACCAGTCTTTCCGACCACCATACGCACTTCATCAAACTCCTTGATAATACGTGACGCTTTCATTGAGGTTTCGATACTTTGACTCAACGAACTTCCTTGAGGTAAAATACAATGAAAAGCAAAATCACCTTCCTGCAACTGTGGAATAAATTCTCCTCCCATTCTACTGAATAGGAAAACAGCCATTCCAAAAATCAATACCGTAAGTGACACCACAAGATATTTAACCCGAATCATTTTTTCCAATACAGGTTTGTAACCACGTTGTAAGCGAGCTATCATTTTATCACTGAAAGTCTCTTTCCCACTATTCTTTTTAGGAAGAAACAGTGCACACATCATAGGAATGTAGGTCAGTGATAGAATCAAAGCGCCCAAAATAGCGAATCCAACTGTCTTGGCCATCGGTGTAAACATTTTTCCTTCTACTCCTACTAAGGTCAGAATAGGAATGTATACAATCAGGATGATAATCTCACCAAATGCCGCACTTGTCCTGATCTTGGATGCCGATTCAAACACTTCATCATCCATCTGCGCCTGAGTGAGTCTTTCGGTAGATTTTCGTAAGCCCAAATGATGTAGTGTGGCCTCGACAACGATTACGGCACCATCTACAATCAATCCAAAATCAATCGCCCCTAAACTCATTAGATTAGCACTCACACCAAACACATTCATCATTCCCAACGCAAACAATAACGACAACGGAATAGCTGAGGCAACAATTAATCCAGCCCTTAAATTGCCTAAGAACAGTACCAATACGAAAATAACAATGAGTGCTCCTTCAATCAGGTTTTTCTCGACTGTCTGTATCGCACGCCCCACAAGATCTGTCCGATCCAGGTAAGGCTCAATAACAATATCTTCTGGCAACGATTTCTGTATAGTAGGCAACTTAGCTTTGATACGATTGACTACTTCGTTACTATTTTCACCTTTCAACATCATCACTACGCCCCCTACAGCATCAACCTCTCCATTGTAGGTCAATGCGCCATAACGCACGGCACTACCGAAACGTACGTCTGCGATATCCTTGACATATACAGGCACCGATCCCGTCGTTTTTACTGCTATATTACCTACGTCCTCCAAAGAGTTAACCAATCCTATGCCTCGGATAAAATAGGCATTAGGTTTCTTGTCTATATATGCGCCACCTGTATTCTGATTGTTCCTCTCCAAAGCGGTAAACAACTCTGGGATACTCACATTCATTGCTCTCAGGCGGTCGGGATTAACAGCAACTTCATACTGTTTCAATTGTCCTCCAAAACTATTGACTTCGGCTATACCTGGGGTACCATATAGCTGACGAGCGACAATCCAATCCTGCATCTCACGCAGGTCCTTTGCATTATATTTGTCTTCGCTACCTTTCTTGGGATG
>JAITLW010000315.1 GCA_031277715.1 Sphingobacterium sp.
TGCTAACTCGGCAATAGAAATTGCAGACAAAAAAGCTCAGGATGGATCGGCTCAAATCTATAATGAAAATTTAAAACAGGTTGCGAGATTATGGCGTGTTTATCTAATGAGTGAACTTACAGACAACTTCGGACCCGCGCCAATCAAGGCCTTTCAAGGTACGAACCCAGAATTTGATTCTGTAAAAGATGTCTATTATTTTATGCTTGAAGAACTAAAGGATGCTTCTTCAAAGATAGACGTAAGTATTGATGGTTCAGCTGTCAAAGATTACGATGCTGCTTATGGATTTAAATGGGAAAACTGGGTCCGTTACGCCAATTCTATGCGTATGCGTCTAGCTATGCGCATGTCTGAAGTAGATGCTAATAAGGCCAAAACCGAATTTGAATCTGCTGTGGCCACCAACAAATTTATTGAAAGTGCTGCCCAAAACTTTGCCATTCAAGAAAAAGAAGGCTGGACCCCACTGGTTGGTGTCATGTCTTTAGGTTGGAACACACAAATCATATCTACAACCTTAAGTAACATCTTTATAGGTTTAGGTGGAATAGAGACTTCAAAGCAATTTTCAAATCCTGAAATTTTAAGCAAAATAAAAGCCGAAGATGATTTTGGAACAAAATACGCACAGAACTTCTCTATGATGTCCAATGATCCAAGCCAAGGTTTCTATTCCGATGGATTACCAAACAAAATGGACCCCAGAGCATATGCAGCCTTCTTTATCCCAGGTAATAAAACAGATGGCGACTACTGGCCGGCAGCTTCTAATCAAATAGCGACCATTAAAGTATCTGACACACGGACCGATGAATTGGACACTAAATATACATGGAATGCCTTTACTGGTGGTACATGGGGTGGAAAAGCGTCAAACATTGTCTTGAGAGGTCAAAACGGACGCTTACCAGGCATGACGAACAAATACAGAACAAGCAAACAAAAGCGTCTATTCTTCGCCTCTTCTGAAAGTTACTTTTTAATAGCGGAGGCTGCATTAAGAGGCTGGCAAACACCTATGTCTGACAAAGCTGCCTATGAAAAAGGAATTACAGAAAACTTTGCTTATTGGGAGATGCCCAACTTTGTTACTGACTATTTAGCTTCAACAAACTATAATCGTGTTGGTACCTCAGTAAAATACGACCATGAGACAGAACCTCCTGCATCATTTACAGTCAAATATATAGATGCGTATACCAAACAAGCACAGACTGAAACTATCGCATATCCATCGAACACGATCTATAAAAATGGCTCTGTTAAAAATGATAAGCTAACAAAAATCATCACGCAAAAGTATATAGCAACTGTTCCTTACCTTCCTCTTGAAGCTTGGAACGACCATAGAAGATTAGGTTTACCGTTTTTTGAGAACCCTGCAGTAGAGCAACCAATTGCGACAATTCCTCAATTGACAGCTTCAAACTATAAGCAAAATCAAGTCAACTTCTTTCCTCAACGATTGAAGTACCCTTCCAACTTCAGAAATGCAGATGAGAAGAATTATGACAAAGCGATTTCTTTATTAGGAGGTGTAGACGAAGTGTTCACCCCGCTTTGGTGGGCCAAGAAAAATTAATCCCGCTTAATTATTACATCCCCGTTGCTCACCGCAACGGGGATTTTTATATGCTATATTATCCTGATTTATTTATACATAACCTACTTTTTTCGGTATATTGCTACGTACACCAACCTTTACCATCATGTATTACAATCTATTAAAGACCACTTTAATATTCTTAACATGTCTCATCACGCACTTACAAACCTATGCTCAGCCTTCTTCCACAAAGAGCCACTGGTTTCAAGAAGCTCGATACGGTATGTTTATCCACTGGGGCCTATACAGCGCTGCTGAAGGGCTTTGGAAAGGAGAAAAACTACGCTATCTAAATAATTATGCAGAATGGATAAGGTATCGAAACCGTATCTCTAAAGAAGAATATGGTGAACTGGCCCATCGCTTTGATTGGACTAAGATAAATCCGGAGGAGTGGGTTTTACTCGCTAAAGAGGCCGGTATGAAGTACATCATCATGACCAGTAAACATCATGACGGTGTAGCCCTATGGGACACTAAAATCGGAGACTACTCCCTACCCCATCTATCTGGTTCCGACAGAGACATTATCAAAGAATTAGCTGAAGCCTGTCGTAAACACGGCATGAAACTAGGCTTTTATTATTCCCATTGGATCGACTGGGAACATCCCTATGCCTGGGATCACAATCAAGAGTTAAAAGGTCATGTCAGCGATGCTCAATTTGACCAATATTGGCAGAAAAAAGTTATTCCCCAACTTACCGAGCTATTGACCGATTATGGCGACGTCGCCCTGATGTGGTTCGATATGTGGATTCCCTATCAAAAATCGATAATTAAAAAAGAGCAACTATTACAAGTTGTCGAACTCATACGTCGCCTACAGCCTAACTGTCTTATCAACTCCCGTCTCGGTCTGCCTACGGACAAGAGTGCGGTAGACTTTGAAACCTTTGGCGACAATCAATTTGGTACCACCTACATCGATCATCCCTGGGAAACACCTGCCACAATAGCACACTCTTGGGGATACAACGGTCAGGAGAATGAATGGAAATCGACCTCTCAGTTGTTTCATTCCTTGATTTCCAATGTCAGCTTGAATGGTGGTCTCACCCTCAATATAGGCCCCCGAGCAGATGGAAAAGTGCCGTATGAGAGTATACAGCGCCTCCACGAGGTGGGAGACTGGCTCAAAGCATATGGCAATAGCATCTATGGAGCCACGGGACTTCCACTCCGATCGGGTCAACATGATTGGGGGTACCTCACGACCAAGCAAGAAGGTACTTCTACTTTTGTATATGCTCAGGTCTTCAACTGGCCGTTGGATCACACCCTACGCATCTCAGGAATCAAGACCGTGCCGCAAGAGGTCTATCTGATGCGAGGCACAACAAAAAGAAAACTTTCATTTAAGTCTGACGGACCGTTATTGCATATCGATCTAAAAGGCGAAGAGCAAGACAACCACGTCTCCAATATCATACTACAATACAACCAACCGCTGGCAATAGACAGCGATATTGTTGCCGAGTCAACCTTTGGAGGTTTTGCCCTCACCGCAACCAACCATCAGGACAAAGGGATCGCTTTTCAGAAATATGATGGAAAACAACCTAACCGAATCAAACTCGACGGAACAAAGAAGGTCAGATGGACTGTATATATTGCCGAACCAGGCTTGTACAAGTTGGACCTATCGGCCTACAATCCGCTCAAAACAGATAAAAAAATCAGTATTACGGTAGATAAAACCACAATCAAAGGACTGCTGGAGCCAAACTCGATGATGGTAGCCGAGCCAAATGAGAACAATTACAATCCAGAATTTACAGATCGACGGATAGGTCAGATTTCCTTTCCAAGCAAAGGAACCTATACCATTGAACTCACCAATGAAGGAACAGATGCGTTTTGGTTTAATCGGATATGGATCAATAAATAAAGCGAAAGAGAAGGTATTAAGATACCTTCTCTTTAAGCTCTTTCACTTCTTGAGCGACGGCAGTATTTCCACCATCAGTGATTGCCGAAGAATGAAAATACACGGCAGCCGTTTCACGTAAAACCTCTTCCACATTCGTCGAGCGGAGACCACCTCCCGGCATGATAACAATACGTCCTTCAGCACGCTGCACAAGATGTTTTAGATTGGCTATACCATCCATCACATTCGGCTCACATCCCGAGGTTAGAATAGTGGTAAAGCCACAGGAGATCACATCTTCCAAAGCAACATCCATATCTACAACGTCATCAAAAGCACGATGGAACGTACAAGGCAAGGGAGAAGCCAATTCGACTAGCGTTCTATTCTGCTCCAGATTCACGCTATTATCTCTATTTAATATCCCAAAAACAAAGCCACTGACATCCTGTTGCTTCATACGGATCAGTGCTCTTTTCATCTGATCAAATTCGTCCTCACTATACACAAAATCTCCCCCTCTTGGACGCACCATTACATTCAGATCGATATCGAGCTCTTTGCGAAGCGCGATAACATCTTCTATATTTGGAGTGGTCCCTCCCACCTCCATACCTGCACAAAACTCAATCCGGTCTGCGCCATTTTCTTGCGCAATCAATGCTGCCCGACGATTGAAACTTGCAATCTCTATATTAGCCATTCGTTTTTAGATAAGAATTTGAAACAATAAGTTCATTTCCCTTAGCATCATATTTAGCATAATTGAAGCCACCGTGGATACAATATGCACCGTATTCCCCCCTTTTATTCAAGGCAATAAATCCTACCTGTATATTATCCAAAGTCTTTTTCCGGTTATGCGTAAATTTAACGATTCGCTTTACCGCTTCCTCACATGCTTTTTGAGGAGCATACCCCTGCCGCATCAACTCCACGACCAAATGGCTTCCTACCGTACGGATTACCTCTTCACCATGCCCCGTAGCTGTAGCTGCCCCGATTTCATTGTCCACATAGAGTCCTGCGCCGATAATCGGAGAATCGCCCACCCGGCCATGCATCTTAAAGGCCATACCACTAGTGGTACAAGCACCAGACAGGTTGCCGTGACTATCAAGCGCAATCATGCCTATCGTGTCATGGTTTTCAATATTAACCACCGGTTCATATTTCGCCGTTTTTAGCCACTCCCGCCATTCCTTTTCCGATTCGGCAGTCAAGAGATCTTCCTCTGGGAATCCCTGCTCTTTCGCGAATTGCAAAGCCCCATCTCCCACCAACATTACGTGAGGAGTTTTCTCCATCACTGCTCTAGCTACAGATATCGGGTGTTTAATATGTTCCAATGCGGCGACAGAACCTATGCCTGCATTTTCGTCCATGATACAGGCATCTAGCGTCACCTTGCCGTCCCTATCGGGGCGTCCGCCATATCCGACACTCCGCTCTGTAGGATCAGCCTCTGTAAGCCGTACGCCCTGCTCCACCGCATCCAATGCACGTCCTCCCGCGGCAAGCACTTCCCAAGCCGCCACATTGGCCTTTAGACCAAAATCCCATGTCGATAGCACCACTGGCTTATTCACTTTCTCTAACGACATCCCTTTTGACAAATTCGGAGCCAAACCTAGAGCCAGCGAGCCTACGCCTATTTTACGTAAAAACCTTCTTCGTGAGTTCATCTATTTTATGCTAAATTAGGGTTATTTTAAAGAGCGACAGGAGGTTGTCTTTTGGAAGGAGAACCTCCTGTCGTAATATTAAATTGCTTGAGTCTTATCTTTTAGCCAGCCAGCCTCTTCCTCGGTCAATAGCGGAGACAATTTGTCGTATACCCATTGATTGTAACCGTTTAGCCAGTCGATATGACTTTGCTGCAACAGGTTCTTTTCGACTAGATCCGTCGCAATATAACAAATCGTCAAGGTCTCGAAATTCATAAAATCTCCAAACTGAGAGCTCTTATAATTTGCTGATAACACGAGATTCTCAATACGGATTCCGTGCTTACCTTCCCGGTATAGTCCAGGTTCGATAGAGGTAATCATTCCTTCTTCCAGTGGTATATCTACATTCGTCGGATTGATGACCTGAGGCCCCTCATGTACATTTAAAAAGAAGCCTACTCCATGTCCCGTACCATGTCCATAATTACGCAACGTCTCCCATATAGGACGTCTCGTGATCGCATCAATCTGATAACCTCTTGTATTCTGTGGATATATCGCCTGACTACCTTCAATAGTACCTTTCAATACGATGGTGTAATCTTCTTTTTCTTCTTGTGTGACATTCCCCAATGATACCACACGCGTAATATCCGTAGTCCCAGTTTTGTACTGCCCACCAGAATCTACCAATAATAGGCCCGAGGGCTTTAATGTATAGTTACTAGCTTCTGTAGCGTGATAATGTGGTAATGCACCGTGGTCCAAATAACCAGCGATGGTATTAAAACTAATATCTACAAATCCTGGTTGCGCGGCCCTGAAGCCCTGTAATTTCTCCGCGATGGAGATCTCCGATAATTCTTCTTTACCCAGCGTTTCTTCCAACCACTTAAAGAACTTCGTCATAGCTACCCCATCATTGACCATGGTATTGCGCACATGAGCGATTTCAGTCTTGTTTTTAATTGTTTTCAAGCTTGTCGATGGATTGATCCGCTCCACAATCTTCACTCCCGCCGGAATATTGTCATATATCGCAAAACAAGTCCGCTTTGGGTCGATAAGGATACTGCTGATCGATATATCCTTCACAAATGCAAATGCATTCGCATAGTCCAATACACGTACACCCTCGCGCTCTAATTCAGCAATCGCTTCTTTATCCAGTTTTGAAGATTCAACAAAAAGGATTGCTTCCTCCTGCGTCACATATACAAAACCCAGCACAACCGGATTACACGGCACATCCTGCCCTCTAACATTGAGCAACCAAGCCAAATCATCCAATGAAGATATGAAATGTCCTTCCACACGATACTTTTGTAAGGCCTTCCTCACCTCTCCCAACTTGGAACTTGTACGCTGCCCTGTTGTACTTTCGTCTAGTAAATAGGCTTTCACCTGCGGCAAAGCAGGTCTACCCTCCCATATTGCCCCTAACAGGTCCACATGTCCATCTACCACTATTCCTCTAGGCTCCAAACTATTTTTGACTGTTTGTGCTACAAGCAAGGATGCAAGGTTACCATCGAATGCAACTTTCGCTCCTTTTTCCAGTCGTTGATCCAACCACTCCACATATTCAGCGGCGGCCTGCACTTTAAGTTTCACCAATTCAAACCCCGTTCCCGCAAGCTGTTCGGCTGCCTGCACGAAATAACGGGCATCAGTCCATAATCCAGCAAAATCAGGAGTAATCACTAAAGTACCCGCAGATCCACTGAAACCGGAAGTCCACTCGATACACTTATAACGCTCAGGGAGGTATTCACTAATATGAGGATCCGATGAAGGAATAATATACGCATCAATTCCTTGCTCCTTCATTAAACCACGGACCTTGGTTAATCTTTCTAAATGTGACATAT
This sequence comes from Sphingobacterium sp., assembly GCA_031277715.1. Classification (GTDB taxonomy): domain Bacteria; phylum Bacteroidota; class Bacteroidia; order Sphingobacteriales; family Sphingobacteriaceae; genus Sphingobacterium. The sequence goes on from JAITLW010000315.1 coordinate 7,024, forward strand.
TTTTATAACTAAATATCTCCTGCAAGTTAGCGATTTCTATTCCTTTACGGAACTGCGCGCTCGCATTTCTTTCTGTAACAATCATCACATGCTCGCTTCACGATTATATTGGATATCAAAATGAATTTATTTAGGTTTGTCAAAATGCTATTATGATTATGAACACAAAACAATACGTTGCGCTATTCTATCTTTTGCTATTTTCTATTACAGCATCCCAAGCGCAGTCTATCCAACAGAGTTTAGACAAAGGGTTTCAGTCGTTCCTTGCACAGCCCAGTTTGAAAAACGGGATGGCGAGCTTACATGTCATAGACAAGAGCACAGGCAATATCGTTTTTGAAAAGAACAGCAACATAGGCCTTCCTACAGCTTCTACCCTCAAAGTAATTACTTCGATCACAGGTCTTGACCTTTTGGGTGCAAACTATACTTACAAGACCAGACTCTATTATACGGGTAGCATAGATAGTCTAGGCATCTTACACGGCGACATTATCATCCAGGG
>JAITLW010000369.1 GCA_031277715.1 Sphingobacterium sp.
TACGGATTATGACCTTTATTCGACAGAATTATTAATTATGTCTTAACAATTGGTATATTCGCTATTCAATTTTTAATATGCAAGATTTTAGAAAGAATGACAAGAGAATAATCCGTTCCTGGGCTATGTTTGATTGGGCGAACTCCGCTTATAACCTTGTCATTACCTCCACCATCTTTCCTATTTATTATATTGCGATTACAAGTTCAAAGTCCGGCGGTGATGATTGGGTTAATTTCTTCGGAATTGAGGTTATAAACACCGTGTTATCTAATTATGCTCTAGCTCTAGCTTATCTGATTATGGTATTAGCATTACCTTTTCTTTCTGCCTATGCGGATGCTAATGGGCGGAAAATGCAGGTTATGAAGACCTTTACCTATATTGGTGCTTTGGCATGTATGGGCTTGTTCTTTTTTAAGCTCGATACCCTTGAACTTGGAATCGTGTGTTTTACACTGGCGGCCATGGGATATATAGGTGGCGTTGCCATTAATAATTCTTACTTACCGATTATTGCGACCCCGGACCGGCAGGATGCGGTGAGTGCTAAAGGGTTTGCTTATGGTTATGTAGGTTGTGTAACTATTCAAGTAATCTGTTTTGTATTTGTATTGAAGCCTGATTGGTTTGGGATTGTGGACAGATCGTTTCCTGCCCGACTCTCTTTCTTGTTGGTTGGAATATGGTGGCTTGGTTTTTCTATGATTCCCTTTCGGGTACTCCCAAATAATCAGCCATCAGAGCACGCTTCAGGAAAGGGACTTTTTGAAAGAGTGTATACCGAGTTTCGAAGTGTTTGGCAACAAATCAGCCTGAATAAAGCTGTTAAGAGGTTCTTGCCGGCTTATTTCTTTAATTCCGTAGGTGTACAGACAATTATGGTTGTAGCTACCATGTTCGGACAGAAAGAGCTTGATCTAGAGCAAGAGTCACTTATTATTACTATTATTTTGATTCAACTGGTAGCAATTATTGGAGCTTACCTGATGTCTTATCTTGCCAAGCATTATGGCAATATTAAGGTGCTGATGTTGGTTACTTTATTGTGGGTAGGAATTTGTGTGTCGGCTTACTATCTAAGTAGCGAAATCCAATTTTATGGATTAGCATTTATGGTGGGATTGTTGATGGGAGGGATACAATCGTTATCCCGGTCTACTTATTCGAAACTATTGCCTCAAGACCTAGAGGATACAACCTCATTTTTTAGCTTTTATGATATTACTGAAAAGTTAGCAATTGTAGTTGGACTATTCCTTTTTGGTTTAATAGAGCAGATCACTCATAATATCAGGTACTCTGCACTTTCGCTATCGGTTTTCTTTATCTTGGGTTTCCTGTTATTGATCAGGGCTTTGAGATATAATACATATTTAAAACAAGTCTCTAATGGATAAGAAAGTCGAGTTGTTTGTTCCTTGTTTTATAGATCAGTTATATCCTGATACGGCATTTAATACGATACAATTATTAGAACGTGTAGGTTGTGAGGTTATATATAATAGCGAACAGACTTGTTGTGGACAGCCTGCTTATAATGCAGGTTTTTGGGATGAAGCTAAGGATGTTGGTGCTAATTTTTTGAAAAAATTTACGGAGGAAAATTATATTGTAGCACCATCGGCATCTTGCGTAGGTATGTTAAAGAAGGGGTATAATGATTTATTTACCAATTCTATTGAACACAATCGGTGTAGGAATATGCAACGTCATGTATACGAAATTTCTGATTTTTTAGTTAATGTAATTAAAAGGGAGTATTTTGGAGCTGAATTAGTTGGAACTGCAGTGTATCATGATTCGTGTTCGGCACTAAGGGACTGTGGGATAAAAGAAGAACCTAGAAGATTATTAGCACAGGTAGGTGGATTAGAGCTGGTGGAGATGAAAGGGCAGGAAACCTGTTGTGGATTCGGTGGCACTTTTGCGGTGAAGTTTGAAGGTATTTCGGCAGCGATGGCGGAGCAAAAGGTGCAAAATGCACAAGCTGTGAACGCAGATTATATTATCTCAACGGATGCATCCTGTTTGTTACAGCTTCAAGCGTATATTGACAAACATCATATCCCGATTAAAACGATGCATCTTGTAGATGTATTGACTTCGGGATGGGCAAATATATAACTTATCCATGTCGTAATAGGCTGTGAAAATAGGTGGGAATTGAATATGGATATTAATTTAATATGAATATTAAAAGATAAATAATTTATATTTCAATCTAAACAAACTAAAAATGAATTCAAGAAGAGATTTTATTAGGACGTTGGGCCTAGCTACAGCAGGATTGGCCATGGCACCGAATTTGGACCTTTTTGCAGGTAAGAAGAAATGGTTTGATATTTCTCTTGCGGAATGGTCTTTACACCGCACAATTAATAAAGGAGAACTGAAAAATATTGATTTTCCTGAATTTGCAGCTAAGAAGTTTGGTATTTATGGTGTGGAGTACGTCAATCAGTTCTTTAAAGATAAAGCTAAGGATATGACGTATTTGAAGGATCTAAACGATAGAGCTAAAAGTAATGGTGTGACGAATGTCTTGATTATGGTGGACGGTGAAGGTGAGTTGGCTGGAGCGGATGAAACTAAACGTAAGCAAGCTGTGGAAAATCATTATAAATGGATTGATGCAGCACATTTCTTAGGCTGTAAGTCTATACGGGTCAATGCCGCAGGTAAGGGATCTAAAGAGGAAATGAAAGATCGCATGGTCGAGAGTTTATCTACATTAGCGGAATACGGTAAAAAGGCAAAAATCAATGTAGTTGTAGAAAATCATGGTGGAACTTCTTCTCTTGGCGACTGGTTGGCTGATGTATTGAAGACTGTAGGAAAGAAGAACTGTGGTTCCTTACCTGATTTTGGAAATTTCTATGAATATGACCGTTATCAAGGAGTAATTGATTTGATGCCTTATGCGAAAGGTGTGAGTGCTAAATCCAATGTTTTCGATGATAAAGGAAATGAAGCTGTGATTGACTATGCTAGGATGATGGAGATTGTTAAAAAAGCAGGTTATAAAGGGTATGTTGGAATTGAGTATGAGGGGAAAGACCTTAGTGAGATTGACGGTATTTTAGCGACTAAGGCATTGTTAGAACGTTTTCAATAAGCTATGTTGCGAAATTGCTTTTTATTATTTAGCCTGTTGATGATTTGTTCGTCTAGCCATGGACAAAACAACTTGAAAATGACTGTTTGGCAAGATAGTTTGTTGAATCTTGGCTCTAGGATGTTTGGAGAGGTTGCAGAAACGGAGCGTATAGAAAGCAATTTTACTTTTGTGAAGACTTTGGTTTCTGCCCTAAAGGAACCAAATTCTTTTTATTTTGATTTTGAAAAGCTAAAGATGGTTTCCATTCTGAATGCTCAGGATAAATCGTTTCGAATTATAAGCTGGAACTTGCCTTTACAGGATGGCTCATACCTGTATTATGGTACTATACAGCATAAATCAGGTACTATCAAGCTGACACCCCTGCTTGATAAAACCTTTCAAATTGACTCTCCCGACCTGACTGTCGTGTCTAATAAAGATTGGTATGGGGCACAATATTATGATATTGTACCTTTAGCTAAAAACCAATACATCGTTTTAGGTTGGAAAGGACATCACCCAGATTATACAAAGAAGGTAATAGACATCCTGAATTTTGCTCCAAACGGCGATGTGTCTTTTGGCGCACATGTTTTTTCTGATGATCCGAAATTGGCGCGAAAAATATTTTCCTTTACAAGGCAGGCTGCGATGTATTTAAAATACAATGGAGCACAGGCGAGGATCGAGTTTGATCATATTGTAGCAGCTGATCCAAGTATGGAAGGAAATTTTAAATACTATGGACCGGACTTGTCGCACGATGCTTATGTAATAGAGCGTGGTAGGTTGGTTTTTAAGGAAAATATTCAACTTCAAAATCCGGTTTCTGGAGACGAAGGAAAGTATATCGATCCACTGAAACCGAGTAGAAAACTAAAGAGCGGTCTGTAGTAGAAATGTAACTATTTTATTGGGGTATGTCGCTTTATTAAGAAATTATGTTTTCTTTGTTACTTATTATAACTAAAATATTGATATTGATCTAAGATTATGATTGAACAGAAAGACAATGTGCTTGCTAATCATTTGACCAGTAGTGGTATGGATAATAAAATGGTCATGGGGCATCCCGCAGGACTATTTGTGTTGTTCTTTACAGAAATGTGGGAACGCTTCAGCTACTACGGTATGCGTGCGCTGTTAACCACATTTTTGATTACAGAGATAGCTAAAGGTGGATGGGGATGGACCAATGAAAGTGCGATGAGTCTGTATGGATGGTACACCATGCTCGTGTATGCTACTCCAATCATAGGGGGATATATCGCTGACAAACTTACTGGACAGCGAAAGGCTATCCTTATTGGTGCCTTATTAATGACTTTGGGGCATGCATCTATGGCGTTAGAGGGATTTGAAAAGAACTTTTTCTTTTTAGGTCTAGGGTTGATGATTCTTGGTAATGGTATGTTCAAACCTAACATATCGTCAATGGTGGGGCAGCTTTACCCAAATACGAGCGCGAAGAAAGATGCAGGTTATACCATTTTCTACATGGGAATAAATGCGGGTTCGTTTTTAGGATCTTTGTTATGTGGTTATCTTGGTGAAAAAATCGGTTGGCACTATGGTTTCGGTTTGGCCGGTATATTTATGTTCTTTGGTATGTTACAGTTTTTTGTAGCACAACGTGTATTTGGTATTGTTGGAGAACAACCTAAGAAGGAGGATGTGAAAAGTACAGAAGAGGAAGAGACTCCTAAACACGTGGTTCGTGATCGTCTGATTGTAGTTGCAGTATTGATGATTGCAAGTATATTCTTCTTTTTGGCATTTGAGCAAGCAGGTGGTTCTATGACTATCTTTGCTAAAAACTACACGCAACGTATATTGGAAGGTACTCAGGCTATTACTTTTAAATGGTTGGATGCTATTTTGACGATTATACCGATTGCAGCAGTTACTTTTGTTTTGTTTAAATTGTCAGCCAAAATATTCGATAAGTATCCACTGACTATTATTTTTACGCTTATTTCATTTGCTTCAATCGCAGTTTTAGGAATATGGAAAGTATATCGTGAGTTTACAGCTATTGACACTGAAGTAACTGTTGCTTGGTTTCAGATTTTGAATGCTTTCTTTATTGTAACTTTTGCTTCTTTATTCAGTAAGCTGTGGGAGAAAATCTGGAATCCGTCTGGTCCAGTGAAGTTCGCTATGGGATTATTATTGGTTGGAATTGGCTTTATTGTACTGGCTTACGGTAGTAGTTCGATACCAAAGGGAGCTGAAACTGCCGCAGTGAGTATGGTTTGGTTGGTTTTAGCATACTTTTTCCATACTATGGGTGAATTATGTCTATCTCCTGTAGGCTTGTCGTATGTAAGTAAATTGTCGCCTAAGAAATTATTGGGGTTAATTTTTGGATTTTGGTTTCTTGCTTCGGCTATTGCCAACAAAATTGGCGCTTCCATGGGGGGAATGATTGATAAGATATCGCAAGAATACTCTATGTCCGTTTTCTTTTTGATTATCGCGGCACTTCCAATTGTCGTGGCATTGATTTTATTATTGTTAAATCCGATGCTAAAAAAGAAAATGCATGGAATAAAGTAATGATATGTGGTAGATGCAAAAGGTTCAGTGAATAGCTATTCTGAACCTTTTGCTTTTTAGTTACGTATTATTAGACGTGAAATTGTATTTTTGGTAGTTTTTAATTTAAATAAAAAATTTTATAACGTATGAGTCAAGTTTCGGAGGCTTCTTTTTCGGAAGAATTAGAGAAGCAGGGGATAGACGGTAGTCTAGTGTTGGGGCATCCATCGGGGTTGTTTGTTTTGTTTTTTACAGAGATGTGGGAGCGTTTTTCCTTCTATGGAATGCGTGTTTTATTGATAAACTTTCTGACAACAGCTATTATATCGGGTAGTCCTTTTTCGGGATGGGGATGGGATCCTGTGCAAGCAGGAGCGTTGTACGGTACATATGCTATGCTATTGTATATTACACCGATCTTCGGAGGTATATTGGCAGATAAGTTTTTGGGATACCGGTTTGCTGTAGTGATTGGAGCAGCTATTATGACGCTGGGCCATTTGTTCATGGCTTTTGATACGCCACTTTTCCTTTATCTCGGTTTGGGAGCTTTAGTCATTGGTACTGGTTTTTTTAAACCTAATATGACTTCTATACTTTCCGAAATGTATAAGAAATTCCCACAGAAGAAAGACGGTGCTTATACTATTTTCTATATGGGTGTCAATGCAGGAGCATTTTTCGGTATGATGCTTTGTGGTTACTTAGCAGAAAAAGTTGGCTGGCACTGGGGATTTGGATTAGCGGGGATTTTTATGTTTTTAGGTACACTGCAGTTTTGGTTCGCTAAACCTATTTTTGGTAAAGTAGGGGATCCACCATCCGCAGAGCAAAAAGAATCTGCAAAACAGGTTGCAGCTACTTCAATAGATCCTGATGATAAACCTAATCCGTTTACTACATTAGATACAATTTTAATTGTAGCGATGACGCTATTGGGTTTGGCTTATGCCTTCAATGACCCGCTATCTAAAATTGCGGGATTGGATATTTTATCTGGTTTACAATTGGGATCCGTAGCAGGACAGAATGTTGCAATTATCGCGGCATTAGTGTTATTCTTCTTCGTGGTTATTTCACGATTGACTCGCTATACGAAGGTGGTAAGACAACGAATGATAGCTGTAATTATATTCGCATTTTTTGTTATTTTCTTTTGGATGTCATTCGAACAAGGTGCATCATCGTTGGTAATATTTGCCCGTGATAGTGTAGATCGAACGCTGGAAGGCAACTCCCTGACGATTTTTAATATCGTGAATATGTTGCTGACTATTGTTCCTCTTGCTTTGATTACTTATGTGGTAGCGAAATTGACAAAACAGACTTATGGTAAGGCTCCTCTTTCAAATATTGTGCAGGCCGTGTGTTTTGCCGGAATCTGGGGAATTGCGATTTGGATGTTGTACCGTGAGTTTACTGCAGAAGCTTCGGAAATTACGGTGTCTTGGTTCTCTATCATGAACTCTTTCTTTATTATTACATTTGCCAGCTCTATTTCGAAAATATGGGACTCTAAGTTTAACCCACCAGCCGCGGTTAAATACGGAATGGGATTAATCGTTATGGCGATAGGTTTCGGTTTATTGGCTTTTGGAGCACATGGTATCCAGGAAGGTGTCAAAGTATCTATGGTTTGGTTGGTATTAGCTTACTTGTTCCATACACTTGGAGAATTATGCTTATCTCCAGTGGGTTTATCGTACGTATCTAAGTTGGTTCCTGCTCGAATGATTGCCTTTATGTTTGGTATGTGGTACCTTGCGATTGCGATAGGTAATAAGCTTGCAGCGATATTAGGTGGAGAAATTGAAAATATTACGAAGGAATACTCCTTGAGTACGTTCTTCCTGATCTTTACTATAGTACCGATCGTAGCAGGTATACTTGTGATGTTGCTACATCCTGTCCTGAAAAAATTAATGCACGGAGTGAAATAAAAAGCAAAATGCCTTCCAAAACTGGAAGGCATTTTATAATTAGTTATATTAGGTTATGTCAATAGAGACACAAAAAACGCTGGAAGAAGTTCAGAATTTTGAAGGGAAATACCCAAAACAGATATGGAGTTTATTTTTCTCCGAAATGTGGGAGCGTTTCTGCTTTTATGGAATGCGGGGAATGTTGGTTTTCTTTATGATTACCCAACTCAATTTTGGAGAGAAAGAAGCTAATCTGCAGTACGGAGCAACGCAAGCTTTTGTGTATGCCTTTACTTTTATTGGTGGGTTGTTTGCGGATAAGATTTTGGGATTTCGAAAATCTTTATTCTGGGGTGGCCTATTGATGATCGTAGGTAGTGTGCTGTTGGCTATTGATACCCACGAGTTTTTCTTTTTCGGTTTAGCATTTATTATAATCGGTACAGGTTTCTTTAAACCTAATATTTCGACCATGGTTGGCGAATTGTACCGTGAAGGTGATCCTCGGAGGGATGCCGGTTTTTCTCTATTCTATGCTGGTATTAACTTAGGCGCTTTTTTGGGCGGTTATATCTGTGTGGCTATTGGAAAAGGTTATATGCTGAGTTCCGTAATTGATGAAGCACACCGTTGGAATGTAGCGTTTGGGCTTGCCGCTATCGGAATGCTGATCAGTTTGATCAATTTCCATTTTACGCAGCGGCAGCTTGGGCCAATTGGTTTGAAACCTGGCCATCCTGATGCGATTGTAAAAACAAAGGCGCTTCCAAAGGCAGCCGAATATGCGGTCTATATTGGTACATTACTCCTAGTGCCGTTGATTCAAGTGATGGTCTCTAAAACGGAATATACAGATTACTTTATGTACATTATCGGACCATTAACTTTGATTTATTTGTTTTATGAAATGAGCAAAGTTGGAAAGGAAGAAAGACATAAGTTGATTGCAGCGCTTATTTTTATCTTGTTTTCCATTGTATTTTGGGGAATCTACGAACAGAGTGGTGGCTCTTTAAGCATATTTGCAGCTAAAAATCTGAATGATTCGGTATTGGGAGGAGCATTCCATTTAGACCCGAACGGTGTTAATAATTCAGGAGGAGCATTCTTTATCATTCTTTTAGCGCCATTATTTGGACTACTGTGGATTTGGTTGTCCAAGCGGAAATTAGAACCGAATACCATTATTAAGTTCGGATTGGGATTTGTGTTCTTAGGTTTAGGATTTTATGTTCTCTACGCTACGCGTTTTTTCGCAATAGAAGGGATTACTTCTTTGGATATCTTTACTATAGCGCTATTAGTGATCACTGTGGGCGAGTTATGTCTGTCACCAATAGGGTTGTCGATTATGACTAAGCTTTCTCCAGCAAGATTGCAAGGTATTATGATGGGAATGTGGTTTTTGGCCAGCGCATACGGACAGTATGTGGCTGGACTAATAGGAGCAAATATGGCAGAAGCGAGAGAAGGCGATTCGCTTATGGATAAATTGATTACGTATACAGAAGGTTATAAACAATTGGGATTATATTCGTTAATAGCTGGCGCAATACTGATTGTATTGTCTCCGTATATCAAAAAGCTAATGCATGGAGTCAATTAGCGTTTATTCAATCGCAATTTGAAGTTAAATTTGTTATTTTTGTGGCTTATACTTTTATCATATAGTGGCTGATAGTATCGTAATAATTCCTACTTACAACGAAATTGAGAATATTGAGAATATCATCAGGAAGGTGTTTTCTCTTGAAGTGAATTTCCATGTTTTAGTAGTTGACGACGGCTCTCCTGATGGCACAGCTGATGTCGTAAAGGCTTTGATGGTGGAGTTTCCTGGACGGCTTTTTATTGAAGAGCGTCGCGGAAAATTGGGATTGGGGACAGCCTACATACATGGCTTTCGATGGTCTTTAGCGCGCAGTTATACCTATATTTTTGAGATGGATGCTGATTTTAGCCACAATCCAGAGGATTTGATTAGGCTACGTGAAGCGGCATTGTCAGGAGCAGATATGGTTATTGGATCTCGCTATGTTCGTGGCGTAAATGTGGTAAACTGGCCAATGAGTAGAGTGCTTATGTCTTATTTCGCTTCGGTATATGTGCGTTTGATAACGCGTATTAATATTCAAGATGCTACCGCGGGATTTGTCTGCTTTAATCGCAAGGTACTTGAAAAAATAGATTTAGATAAGATTAAATTTGTAGGCTATGCCTTCCAGATAGAAATGAAATTTAAAGCTATTCAATATGGTTTTAATGTGGTAGAAGTACCTATTATATTTACAGATAGAACACTAGGCGTGTCAAAGATGAGCACCAAGATTTTTCGTGAAGCTTTTTTTGGCGTTATTCAATTGAAGTTGGAAAGTCTTTTTAAACCTTATAAATAATGAACGAGAATCTAGATCCGAATCCTGAGAAGATGAATCCTGCCGATAAGGACATGGAGCGGGTCTTGCGTCCGCAGGCATTTGATGACTTTACAGGACAGGCTAAGATTCTAGAAAACTTATCGATATTCGTTCAGGCCGCTAAATTGAGAGGGGAGGCATTGGATCATGTCTTGCTGCATGGCCCTCCAGGCTTAGGAAAGACGACACTTTCTCATATCATAGCGAATGAGATGGGAGTAGGAATAAAGATTACTTCCGGTCCGGTTTTAGATAAACCGGGAGATTTGGCAGGGCTTTTGACGAATCTGGACGAAGGAGATATTTTGTTTATCGATGAGATACATCGTCTATCTCCGATAGTAGAAGAGTATCTCTACTCGGCTATGGAAGATTTTAAGATAGATATTATGTTGGAGACTGGTCCGAATGCCCGGTCCGTACAGATATCATTAAATCCATTTACTCTGGTAGGGGCTACTACACGCTCTGGTTTATTGACAGCTCCCCTACGTGCACGGTTTGGAATAAACTCTCGTCTACAATATTACGATGCTAAGCTTTTGACTACTATCGTACAGCGCTCTGCGGGTATATTGGACGCCGCCATCAGTGAAGAAGGTGCTTATGAAATAGCGAGACGGAGTCGCGGTACGCCTCGTATTGCTAATGCATTATTGCGCCGGACGAGAGACTTTGCGCAGATCAAAGGGAATGGTAGTATCGATAAGGCAATAGCACAGTATGCGTTAAATGCCCTGAATGTGGATGAGCACGGATTGGACGAAATGGATAACCGGATATTGTCCACAATCATTGATAAGTTTAAAGGGGGGCCTGTGGGCTTAAAAACGATCGCTACTGCTGTGGGAGAAGATGAGGGAACAATAGAGGAGGTGTACGAGCCATTTTTAATACAGGAAGGGTATATCATGCGCACGTCTCGAGGAAGGGAATGTACGGAAAGTGCTTATAAACATTTGGGAAAAAATCATTTTAATAAAGGAAATACCTTATTTTAGTGTCAAATAGAATAAATATATGCTTAGAACTACACTCGTAGCCATTTTTATTTTAGGCTTTTCAGCAGCGAAAGCACAAGAAGGCTGTCCGACACCATTTGGTGTGCAGAATGAAACAAAGCGTTATCATGTCGCCGCTGGAGTAGGTCTGACTCATTTATATGGTGATATTGATAAGGCTGGAACGATGGGTAAAGCTTTCTTTCTGAAGGGAGACTATCAGGTAAAGCGAGGTTTTTATGTCGGAGTAGAAGGACAGTTCGGTTCGTTGGAAGCAATCTCTTCACTTATGGATTCCCGTGAAACGAAGAATAATTATATGGCCGGAGGTCTAATGGTTACCTTTCACCCTTTTGAATTCTTTTCGGGGGACGGTTTGCAGCATTCTGCGTTAGACGTGGTGAAAAACTCATTTTATGTAGGGGTAGGTATACTTGGGATTATGAATAATTATAAGAACAATGTATTTCGAGATGACAAATATTACGAGTCTGATTATACAGGAATTGTTCCTCCAGGAAACTATGGTCCAATAGACCATTATGATGAAAACGGGGTGCCGATTTTTAAAAAGAAAATTAATTCTTATACCAAACCTACGGTTAATGTGGGATTGGCTGTTCCAATTAATCGACGTTATTCCAAAACAGGCAGTTATTGGAGTGCCTTGGTCAATGCACAGTTTAATTTTGCTAATAATGATTTGTTGGATGGTTACATACCTTACGATAACCAGTTTAGAAGAATAGGCACGAAGAATGACATGTATACGATGTATTCGTTGGGAGCTAGGTACTCGTTTTAACGAATTACCTTATTTTCTTTAATATTTTTTGACCTCTGCTGGATAAAGCAGGGGTTTTGTTTTTTTCTAAATCGAACAGAATCTGTGTCCGTAGTTCTTGTGCTAACCATTCATGTTTTATTGTTAAGGTAAATAAGATGTCATAGGCATTGCACCGAACGGCTATTGGACAATCTACTGCCGCTAAGACTTGAAATGTTTTTTCTAATAGTCCTTCTTCCTGCTCATCGCTCAATAATGTTGTGTCTTTACTGTTGGCTTTGGTCAGCGCTATAGTGAGCTTGGTTATACTCCTTAGTACGCTCCAGTTATTACTTGATGTATATAGATCTATAATTTGTCCTTGGTACTGATGTAATAAGGGGGGAGAATGGAGGAGTAGATGTTCTAAAGCCCAGGCAGCTCGGAAGGCCGCACGAGGCACTTCTGTTGATGTGCTTATGAAGATTAGCTCGTCGATCGAGATAGACGTTAAAATAGCTGTGTTAAAGTCAGAAGCACCGTATGTATACAGTGCTTCTGAAATAGTATTGAATCGTGTTTTGTCCATTTATAATTAGCGTCTCAAAGGACGTTCTTTATTGATCTCCGTCATGTCAACGTCGTTTATTTTAGATGAACCCAATAGATGTTCACTAAAATAGTCGGCCATTTTCCAAAAGAAGTATTCTGTCATATCTCCAAATGCATGCCGCTGTCCTGGTAATAACACAAAATCAAATCTTTTGTTTGCTTTGATTAGTGCTTCGACCATACGGATGGAATTGGCTGGGTGGACGTTGTTGTCAATGTCTCCCGTTACAATCAAGAGTTTTCCTTTTAGGTTTTTCGCTAATTCGGTGTTTTTTTCGATTTGATAGTTAAAGGAAGTGTCTCCTTTTGAAGAAACTTCTTCTTTGACTCCATGATGACGCTCTGACCACCATCTGTTATAGATGTTGTTTTCATGATTACCTGCACCAGATACAGCAACTTTAAAGAAGTCAGGATATACCAGCATCGCAGCAGTAGACATAAAACCACCTCCAGAATGACC
>JAITLW010000382.1 GCA_031277715.1 Sphingobacterium sp.
ATATTGACTTCTTCACTGGGAAAGAAACTCATCATGAGCTTAACCGGACTATTTTTCTGTTCGTTCTTATTAGTTCACTTGATTGGTAACTTACAGTTATTTAAAGATGACGAAGGCTATGCATTCAACAATTATGCGTACTTCATGACGCATTTCACCCCTATTAAAGTAGTTTCCTACTTACTTTACGCATCTATTATCATCCACGCTGTTTATGCGTTAATCTTAACCTTGAAAAACAAGGCAGCTCGACCAATTGGCTACGACAAAGGCAGTGGCAACGTAAACAGCAAATGGAACTCTAGAAATATGGGAATCCTAGGAACTATTGTTTTAGTTTTCTTAGCGACTCATATGCAGAACTTCTGGTTCCAGTACAAGTTCGGTACTACACCGTATGTAGAATACCACACTGAATTAGCTACAGGAAACCGTGAAATTATAGCTTCAGACAACATTCCTAGCAACTACGATGGTTACAAAACTTATGTAAACAACGGCGTTGAGACAATTCAAACAAAAGATTTATACAAACAAGTAGCATATACTTTCCAAAATCCATTTATTGTATTGTTTTATGTGATTGCGATGGCAGCCTTAGCTTTCCACTTGATTCACGGATTCCAATCCGCGTTCCAAACGCTAGGCTTCAACCACAGAAGATACATTGGATTTATTAAGGGACTTGGCATTTGGGTATTTGGGGTTCTTGTCCCGCTTGCGTTTGCAGCAATGCCTTTGTATTTCTATTTTAAAAGTTTGTAATATCGCATTAATAGTATAAGATTATGTTAGATTCAAAAGTACCAGCAGGCCCATTGGCCGAAAAATGGTCAAAACATAAGTTCAATATGAAACTGGTAAACCCAGCTAACAAACGTAAATTCACAATTATCGTTGTTGGTACAGGTTTGGCAGGCGCCTCTGCTGCAGCTTCATTAGCTGAGCTAGGTTATAATGTTAAAACATTTTGTTACCAGGATTCTCCACGTCGTGCTCACTCTATTGCTGCACAAGGGGGGATCAACTCTGCAAAGAACTATCAAAATGACGGTGACTCCGTTTTCCGTTTATTCTATGATACGATCAAAGGTGGAGACTACCGTGCACGCGAAGCAAACGTATATCGCTTGGCAGAAGTCTCCGTAAACATTATTGATCAATGTGTGGCTCAAGGTGTTCCTTTCGCACGCGAATACGGTGGCCTTTTAGACAACCGTTCATTTGGTGGAGCTCAGGTATCACGTACATTCTACGCACGTGGTCAGACAGGACAACAACTATTATTAGGAGCATACTCTGCCTTGAACCGTCAGATTCAAAAAGGAAAAGTTCAATCCTATACACGTCACGAAATGCTAGATATCGTAAAGATTGATGGTCATGCAAGAGGCGTAATTACCCGCGATATGGTAACGGGTAAAATAGAATCACATGAAGGCCATGCTGTTCTTTTATGTACAGGTGGTTACGGAAACGTATTCTTCTTATCTACAAATGCAATGGGCTGTAACGTAACAGCAGCATGGAGAGCACACAAACGTGGAGCCTTCTTTGCCAACCCATGTTACACACAGATTCACCCTACTTGTATTCCTGTAACTGGGGATCACCAATCAAAACTGACTTTGATGTCAGAATCTTTACGTAACGACGGCCGTGTTTGGGTTCCAAAAACACAAGAAATGGCAGAGCGAGTACGTAAAGGCGAATTGAAACCTGTAGATATCAAAGAAGACGACAGAGATTACTTCTTAGAGCGTAAATACCCTTCTTTCGGTAACTTGGTACCTCGTGACGTAGCTTCCCGTAACGCAAAAGAAGCTGTAGATGATGGTCGTGGTGTAGGAAAGACAGGATTCGCCGTTTACTTAGACTTCAAAGACGCAATTGCTCGCCTAGGAGAAGACAGTGTACGTGCTAAGTATGGTAACCTTTTCGATATGTATCACAAGATTACTGACGAAAACCCTTACAAACAACCGATGCGTATCTATCCAGCTGTTCACTACACAATGGGTGGCGTATGGGTTGACTATAACTTGATGACTACAGTACCTGGATTATATGCATTAGGAGAGGCTAACTTCTCTGACCACGGAGCTAACCGTCTAGGTGCTTCTGCATTAATGCAAGGACTTTCTGATGGTTACTTTGTAATCCCTTACACTGTTGGAGATTACTTGGCTGGCCTTGGGAACTTCAATCCTGTAGACAAAAACCACCCTGCTTTTGAGCAAACTCGTAAAGAGGTAGAAGATAACATCAACAAATTATTGGCTTTACGCGGTTCTAAAACCGTAGATGATATCCACAAAGAACTTGGACATATCATGTGGGAGTACTGTGGTATGGCCCGTACAGCTGAAGGTCTTACGAAAGCAAAAGGCATGATTCAAGAACTTAAAAAAGAATTCTGGTCTAATGCATCCGTGTTAGGACAGAATGAAGAGTTGAATATGTCTTTAGAAAAAGCAGGTCGTGTTGCTGACTTTATCGAACTTGGAGAATTAATGGTGGATGACGCTTTAAACCGTAGCGAATCCTGTGGAGGTCACTTCCGCTTGGAATCACAAACAGAAGAAGGCGAAGCTAAACGTGATGATGAGAACTTCACTTACGTTTCAGCTTGGGAATACACTGGCGAAAATCAACCTGAGGTCCTTCATAAAGAAGAACTGGTATTCGAAAATGTTAAGTTAACACAAAGAAGTTATAAATAGTATTGCGTATAGCGTATCGGGATATGCGCAATGTCTCAATACTCAATACACAGTACTCAATACTATACAGATATGAGTAATCACATGAATTTAACGCTGAAGGTTTGGCGTCAAAAAAATGATAAAGCAAAAGGACAATTTGTAACCATCCAAGCCAAAGACATCGCTGATGACATGTCTTTCTTAGAAATGTTAGACATTGTCAATGATGATCTTACCCGTAAAGGTGAAGACCCTATATATTTTGATCACGACTGTCGCGAAGGTATCTGCGGGATGTGTTCGTTGGTAATCAATGGTCGTCCTCACGGTCCTATGGAAGGCACTACAACTTGTCAATTGCACATGCGTAGCTTTCATGATGGACAGACTATCGTCATCGAACCATGGAGAGCAGCGGCATTCCCAGTGTTAAAAGATTTAGCGGTAGACCGTACAGCATTCGACCGTATCCAACAAGCTGGAGGTTACGTCAATGTCAATACCGGAGGAGTACCTGACGCTAATGTCATTCCTATTCCAAAACGTATTGCCGACGAAGCTTTTGAATCAGCGACTTGTATCGGTTGTGGAGCCTGCGTAGCGGCTTGTAAAAATGCTTCTGCAATGTTATTTGTTTCTGCCAAAGTATCTCAATTTGCTTTGTTACCACAAGGACAAACGGAGCGTTACGAACGTGCACAAGCGATGGTAGACCAAATGGATGCTGAAGGCTTTGGTAACTGTACCAACACAGGTGCATGTGAGGCTGAATGTCCTGTTGGAATTAAATTAACAAATATTGCTCGATTGAACAGAGAATACCTAGGTGCGAAAATCTTCAGACAAGAAGACGTACACAACTAGATCTTTCCAATAAAAGAGAACGAAGAAGAGGTTGCCTTAATGAGACAACCTCTTCTCCTTTTTAAACAAAACACCTTATTACTAACCAATTAGTTTTCGGAAAAACATCTTTTTTTAATTGATATTCAACAAAAACCACAGAAAACTATTTGATTCTTACGATACTTTTCATTACTTTGTATAGCTAAGAATTTCTCTTATCTAGACGGGGTGAAGTATAAAACTATGGAAAACAAAAGCAAAATTACAGTATTGTATGTAGATGATGAGGAAAATAATTTGATTTCCTTTAAAGCTACCTTTCGACTAAGATATAAGGTCCTCACTGCGATTAATGGCGCTACTGCTATTGAGATGGTCAAGAAAAATCACATCGACATTGTCATCACAGATCAGCGTATGCCCGAGATGACTGGTGTGGCTTTATTAGAAGAAATCATTAAAATTAATCCAGAGCCTATGCGTATCCTATTAACAGGCTATGCCGATATGGGAGCTGTGGTTGATGCAGTTAATAAAGGAAAGATATACCATTATCTTAGCAAGCCTTGGAGTGAAGCAGAATTAGATGAAACTATACAGCGTGCTTACGAAGTATATTCAGAACGTAAAGACATATTAGAAACCTACTCAAAACTAGAGGTGTCCAACGAACAATTGGAGTTTTTACTACGTCAGAAGTTACTTTCCTAAGACTATTCTGTGAGGAGACTTCACTTTCAACAATGTAACAGATAACACTTGCTTTATATAGCCTGAGGGGTATAAAAAGCGAGTCTTATTTATTTGGTATAACCACCTTAAAAGTCGTACCGTTACCCAACTCCGAAGTTACAGCAACTGTACCTTGTAATTTTGCTAGCGCATTCTGAACATTATACAGGCCGAATCCCATTCCTTCCGCTTCATTGCTCGCCCTAAAGAAAAGCCTAAATATATCTTTAATATATTCCGGAGAGATACCCACCCCCGTATCACTTACCTCTATCGTAGCATAGTCATCTTTAACAACGACAGACAGGTTCACTCGTTTATTATCACAATCTTTACGTTGATATTTAAAAGCATTTGACAACAGGTTGTGCAAAACGAGTTCTAGGACAGCATGGTCACTTTTAAAAGTATCCGACTGTTCGACCTTTACATTCAAAGCCACTTGATTATTCTTGGTATACATTTTATAAAACTGCACGATATTGTCGAAAAGCTTATAAAAATCTATATCTGAAAGTTCCAGCTCGCCCCGACGCAATAAGAAATAATCACGCAGACTATTTATATAAGCATCCAATCGCATTAGAGACCCCTCCATTAACCCTAGTATCTCGTGTACCCGTTCTATTTGATCAAATCCAGCAGCAAGCTTGATAGCCGTCAGAATACCAGTCAGAGGCTCACGCAAATCGTGGCTCACACTATAAGCAAACTTATCTAACTCAT
Organism: Sphingobacterium sp.; assembly: GCA_031277715.1. GTDB lineage: Bacteria > Bacteroidota > Bacteroidia > Sphingobacteriales > Sphingobacteriaceae > Sphingobacterium. The sequence continues at coordinate 5,010 of JAITLW010000382.1, forward strand.
GATAGGCTTTCTGTAGCTCCTCGTTACGAATATCCAACATCGAAGTCGCTATATAGAACTTATTCGCTTCTTCGATAGAAGAAATGATCTCTTCCTGCTGCCATGGCTTACGAACAAAACGGAAGATATGTCCCTTATTCACAGCATCCACGACAGTCTCCATATCCGCATAAGCGGTTAACAAAATCCGAATGGGTCTCGGGAATTCCGTTCTAATATTATGCAGAAAATCAACCCCTAGCTCGCCAGGCATACGTTGATCACAGAAAATAACACGGATATCGGGATGTGTGCGCAATATTTCCCTAGCCTCGGCGGTATTAGACGCCGTATGGACCAGATAATGATATCTGAAGTTGGCTTTAAAGCCAACAAGGTTATTCACCTCATCATCTATATATAATATTTCTGGAACCTGTTGCATAAATTTGGCAATAAAAACGTACTAACCAAATGACCTTAGATACAAAGTTACGTAAATTTAGCCTATTTACGCCTTTTATATTTTTCTAACAATCTTGTTTGATTGGAATAATTAATTTGAAAACAGCCCCCTCTCCTTCTTCCGATTCAACAATTATCTTTCCTTCATGTTTTGCAATTGTATTATAGGCGATAGACATGCCCAGACCTGTTCCTTCTCCAACATCCTTTGTCGTAAAAAACGGCTCGAATATCTTTTCTCGGATATTCTTCGGGATACCGATACCATTATCCGAAATCAAAATGAAAATATAAGATGGATCTTCATATATTCCCGTTTCGATTCGAAGCACCCCACCCTCACTACGTTCAAACTTCTTGTCAATAGCATAAATGGCATTGGTCAATATATTCAAAAACACTTGGTTCAATTTCCCAGCATAACACTCTATTTCAGGGATATCACCATATACTTTCTGTACATCAACCCCTTCTTTTATGATACTTCCTAATATGATCAGCGTAGATTCTAATCCCTCATTGATATCAGCGAACTTCAAGGTATCTTCATCCACCCGCGAAAAAATACGGAGACTTTTTACAATCTCTGCGGTTCGGCTAGCGCCATCGTGCATTCCCTTCAGGAGAAAATCAACCTCTTCTTTTAGGTAATCAATATCTAATTCCTCTTTATAAGCCTGAATCTGTTCCTGTTTTTCTGTTTGCGAAAGGTCCTCTGCAAAAGCAATACGTTCTACCTCGTCCAATGTATCCCATACCATCTTAATATCCCTTTTCAACGGCGCCACATTAGAAGTCACAAAGTTAATAGGGTTATTAATCTCATGTGCTACACCAGCAGTCAACTGTCCCAAAGAAGCCATCTTTTCCGCCTCCACAAGTTGAGACTGCGCTTCTTTAAGATGTGTCAATGTCTTTTGTAGAGATTCATTGGATTCTGTCAACTCGAGTGTACGCTCATTAACTTTTTGCTCCAACACAATGTTTTGTTCCCTAATCAATCGCTCATTCTCCTGCGATATAATCAATTCCCTTGTTTGCGATTCTTCTTTCTCTTTACGATAGATATTGATTTTATCCCCTAATGCAAATGAGAGGAGAATAGCCTCTATAACTGAACCAATCTGAACCGAGCGTAAGGTGTAAAAGTTATAGGGTAATATATTATAATCCTTCAGTACATACACCAAGACACTTACAAGGAATATACACCAAGCGACAAGAAAATACTTCGTTTGTCTATACTTCTGCTGCGATAGCTGAAAAGCCAATATCAAGACGATTGTAGAACCTCCACCTGCGACAATATTTACCATTTTGTAAGCAGGAATAAAAACGCCACCAATCAAAAGCCCTATCGCCACCACATATCCTAACAAAAACACATTCAATAGCATATTGAATTTCGGAGACTCTTTGGCAGTCTGCAGGAACGACTTCACAAAGAAAATCGCCGCAATTCCGGACATTGCACCAGACAAAGTGAGCAGTCGTTCCGAAATCCACTTATTCTCTATAGAAAACAGGGGAGCTAAAAGGCCTAGAATAGCCAACTGTGCTATAGTAACCCAGAATATATAGCTTACATAAACATAATAATGTGCTTCCTGTGTAGAAAAATACAGAAATATATTATAAAGAATCATGGAAAGCATCAGCCCTATATATATAGCAGAGAAAACGTCGGTTTTCATAAGAGTTTTAAACAATCCCTTATCGCTATAAATAGAAATTGGAGCAGACAGCTGTGTGTTACTGAGTAACCTGAGATAACAGGTTATCTCCTCCCCTTTCTTTAATGGAACTTCAAATAAAAAATACTGATGAGGGTAAGCCAACTCCCCATAGCTAGACCTATGATTAACACTTACACTATCAACTACCCCATTTCGTACGGAATAGAATACGACTTCATCGATATTTGCCTGAGATAGGTTAACAATCAGGTCCTCTATATCAGACTCATTTTTGATAGAAAAACGAATCCAGTTATTAACATCCTCTACCCCCAGATTAGGAACCTCTTGCTTATTCTCCTTAAAAAGATCAGGTTGGTTTCGGACCTCTTCAAATGTTAACTGCTTCGTAGGATCCTTAAAGATAGAAATATTCTTCCCGATATACTGACCTTCACGATCTTTAAAAAACTCAAATGGTTCACCAGAATAGGCGCACAAAAACGGTGCGATAATCAGGAAAAATAACAGAAACTTTCTACAACCCATTTTATATTAGCTTAGCTTCCACAATATCTAAATTGCATCAATCTGTAATACCTATCGCTTTTTCTACGTCCAAATAATACCGTCCCGAGTTTACCGTACGGCCCAACAAGATTTCCCGACATACTGTAGTCGTCACTGCTCCACCCAAGACAACTTCTGATGCGAGCTGTGGCCAAGAAGCAATAGTACGACCAATCTCCGGAATAGAGTTTTTCATTTTTACAGAGAGATTCTGCGCTTCAACGACTTTCATCAAATAAGCAGAGCGCTCTCCATTTGTCAGCATTTTCAATTTATCCACTGTCAGGTCCCCTGCCAACCCATGGAAAACCGGTCGATTCGGTTCTAGGTCAAATCGTTCGACATCCAACATACCACGGTCATTCGTATCCATCACTACAGGTATTTTTGCATCCCTAGATCTAAATCGGCTTTCCAGTTTCACCTCAAAGCTATCACAAACCTCAACCAGGACATCAAGCCCGCCATCACCTTTCAAAAACTCGTCGTAATTACTACTATCAATTCCCTGTGGGAACAGTTCCACCACCAAGTAAGGGTCAATCTCTGCTATTTCTCGAGCTGCGATAACAACTTTTGGAACAGACAGATTAAAAACCCCCGTCCGCAACCGGTTCATATTACTTAAATCTAAGCTATCAAAATCCGCTAGTCTCAAGACACCACAGATTCGCTCCATCGCCATAGTCAGTGCAATAGATTGACCTACAGAAAGTCCTATCACACCAATTTTCTTACCCGAAAGCCGTAGTTGCTCCTCCTTAGAGATCTTAAGTTGGTTCCTATTAGTTCGTACCTCGACAAACTCTGCCTCATCCAATAGATGGACTAATGATTTACACCATGGATAGTAAACCCATACCCCATATTCTTCTTTGGTCTTACCTTGTAACAAGTTTTGGATAAGCTTCTCTTCCTCATCCGCACTCACTCCCATTGGGTATCGACAACGGATCAATTCTTTTAATTGTCGTTCGATCTCGTCATAGAAAAAAGCAATATCTCCTGATTTTTTGAGTTCTTCCAGTTGGCCTCTGTCAGCTTCATTAGAGCATCTAAAAAAAAGCACTTTATGAGGGAATTTAGATTCTAATTCGTCCGTCATATTCTATTCATAAGTAGGTTTTACATAATTTCGATATCATCATCATTGATATCGACCTCAAGTTTGGTTCTTTTTTTGGTATTGGCAATCATCCCCTTCAAATCCCACTTATCCATATCATCTAGATCAAGCTTGTATTGTATTTCAATCTCTTTGGATCTTAAGACCTCGATTCGCGTACAATTTTGATTCGCCCTAAGCGCCATAATTGCTGCTCTATCCTCTTCCGATGCCACTTCTAGACTCTCTACATCATCAAGAATCATTGTCGTAGCCAAGAGATCGAGCTTAGGATAATAGAATGTACCGTTATTTCCGACACTAGTCTCTTGACGGTATCCTACACATTTGGTCAGATTTATCGTATAGGGCGCACAAAGTGCGAAAAGGGATTTTATACCGATTTGAGGAGCTATTGCAATAGCCGCTCTCGTCAAAAAAATACTTCCGATTCCATAGCCCGCGATCTCTCTCGAATTCCACAGCCCACAGCCCTCTCCTGTGCCATCTTGTGCATAATCCCAGACGAGATCAAATATCTTAGCATCCATATTACCTGTCGCTTCCTCAATAGGTAGAGGTTGCGTACCTCCAGCAACGTGAATACGGGCACCGCCATACACATTCTCTCCATCCAACGATTCCACAATTAAAACAAAAGCCGCAGGATTATACATCCAATCATTCTTGGATGAGGTTACTTTTTTTACTCCTATCGCCGTTAAGACATGTGCATGCCCTTCTATAAAACGCTCGCAAGTCCGAGGGTCATCAATAGCGCGAAATGCTCTTAGCCTAACAACAGGACGTCCATCTTTAAATACTAATGCCACAGGATCGGTTATATGTTATTCGATTGAACACAAAACTAATCAATAAAAACTAAATGAATCATCATGTGGTAAAGATTTTTCAAAAAGATTGACATTCCAAACAACTTAACTATTTTTGGGCAAAATCTCTTTAACCCATGCAAATAGACAAGGCGACTTTAGTAAACATTGTACTATTAATCCATATGGCCCTCACGGGTATTATGCTATTTAGGCTCTTTAAGTTGAAAAATGCAACCGGGGGACAGCTTATTCTAACTTTCTTGGCCCTTACCGTGCCGGTCTTAGGTCCATCCGTAATGATTTGGTTCTATAACAAACAACTTGAAAAGGCAGCAAAAAACACTTCGAATATCGGTAAGCAGAAGAAAAAAGGGAGTAGAAAATAGTTTAACGATAGCATTGAAGATTAGTTCGGGCCAAACGCCCCATTTGGTTTAATCCAGTATCGCCATAATAGTCTGTTTAAATTTGGTACGGACAGGTTTTCCGTCTTTAGTGGCGGCCTCCCATTTTGGAGATCGGCTCATCACACGCAAAACCTCCTTCTCAAAAATTGGGCTTATCTTATCCCTATTAAGAACTACAACATCACAGACCTCTCCGTCTTCGCATACCGTAAATTCTAAAACTGCAGTCTGCCGGGTACCGTAAGTAACATAAGCTGTACTATCCATTGACCCAACCAACTCATTGATATTCATTCGATTTTGCAGAAAAAGGTTCCAAGCAGACACTCCACCTTTAAATTGTGGCGCCACATCAACCTGCGGTGCTATAATCGTATCCTGTTTTCCAGGCGATTTCTCTAGAGCTTTTACAGCGGATGACAGCAACATCACGACCAACAGCATCACATACCTTACTTTCATACCTATCCTCTTAGCGATTTACATTTAAAAAGAGACTTTCAAAAAGTCTCCATAAATCAAAAAGAAACAAAAATCATACCGAATCCCCTAAGCTTTAGGCAGCTCATCTACCGTCTTAAACTCTCCGTTTTCATCAGTCAAAAATGACATCGGATTTTCAGGATCTTTTATTATTTCAAAAAGAAGGTACCCCCAAGGCTTCCAAAAGTTTTCCAGCACCTGCCCATAGGTCTTCACCGTCCAATTATCAAATATAGGTTTTAGCGTCCAGTCATTTAAAGGCATAGGCTCCACAAAAACAGCTTTAGGCGTCTCCATATAAGTATACTCCGGCAAACGGTTAAACAGATAAGCCGAATAAAAGTAACGTGCACAGATTTCTTCAAACTGAATTGGGTGCAACTTTTTATCCGCTACTTTCGCCAAAATATCCTCGTGATAAATAGCATTAGTACCATTATCCTGTAGCGTAGCAATAATCGCAAAATCCTTCATCCGCAATGAGAAAATCAACGTATTGATTTCATCACGGTACAGAAATGTATCTTCCGTACTATCCACAGGAAATACTTGAATAGTGAAAGGATTACGGTGTTCAAACTCCATCGGCACACAGAGAGACTGCATCATAGCATGTAAGTTTCTAAACTTATGCACCAGTGCCTGCGAAAAATTCATTTCTTCTCCAGTCCGTACAGCTTGTTTTATTCCGACCTGAATCTCATTAAACACAACACCATACAATATCTTAGATACCCAATGGAATAATGTAATTTGATCCAATGCATTCACCGCATCGTACCCTGTCTTCATGGCAGTCTCCACTGCAGTCTCCACCTCCTCAATCTTTGCAGCAGCAGTTATTGAACAGGGCAACTGCAACTTTTTATAAGTAATCATGCTTTCATCCAGCAACTTAAAAGGCTTGTCCTCCAAATCAAAGGAACGCATCATCCATACCGGAAAAACCTGGATACGTTCTTCTTCAGAGTCCAAAGTCACTCCAGTCAAAAAGCAAGTCTTGTTATCGAATTTAAAATCTACGAAGGGATTATACAGTTTTGTTGCCATAATATGGGCAAAGGTAAAGTTTTACATTTTCAATCTATCGGAATCGTTGAGGATTGACCGTATTTTGACGTTCCGTTCAAGAGTCTTCTTATACTCGGGATCGAATTAAGACGAACAACGGGTATTAGCCAACATTAACCTTAAAATCCTCAAAGACCAAAGGTGCATCCACAATCTGTCCTTCCTTAGTCTTCACCCCCTTCAGCACAGAAGTCTTTCCTTTTTCGAGCAAGCTTTTCATTTCTTTCTCTTCAAGAAAGACACCATTCAATGTCCTCCATATTTTGAAATCACAGCCCCTAGCGTAGTGATCACACTGCGCTACCTTATCATAGAGGTGTATATTTCCGGGTTGACACTTCGGACATTTTATCTTCCCCTTTTGCTGAGGTTTTATCTCCTCCTGTGCTATAGAGATACGAAGTTGCAGTAGCTCCTTTGTGATTTTCGCTGTGTAGTCTTTGATATGCTTCATGAACACCTCATAAGACACCTTATTTTCACGCATCTCCTCCAGCTTCTGCTCCCATTTACCGGTCAAAGTTACCTTTGCAATAGACCTATCCTTAACCAGATTATACACTGCGAGGCCTTTCTCCGTAGGAATAAGTTTCTTCTTATCACGTTTGATATAATCACGTTGGAATAATGTCTCTATCGTGGCAGCACGTGTAGCCGGTGTTCCCAGTCCACAATCTTTCATAGCCTGCCTCATCTCTTCGTCCTCAATCTCCTTCCCCGAAGTCTCCATAGCCTTCAGCAAGGACGCTTCCGTATGAATAGGTTTTGCTTTCGTAAAGCGTTCGGAAAGCTCCAGCGAGAGGATCTCCAATAGCTCTTCTGCGGTCAACTTAGGGAGTTGTGCATTTTCATTATCCTGCTCATCCGTATTCTTGTCATCATCAGGTATTTCTATCTGATCCGCAGACAGGCGCCAGCCGTATTGTCGTATTACCGTACCTTTAGCGATAAGTTCTACCCCTTCGGCATCGATTGTTACAGTTGTAATATCTTTTAAACAAACTTCCGAGAAACTCTCTACCATACGTTTTGCAATCATATTGTAGATATTCTGCTGTTCTTTGAGCATTGGCCCAGGTTTTTCGTCCGTAACCAATAGCGCATGGTGATCCGTCACCTTTTTATCGTCGACAGAGCGTTTGTTCAGCTTAGCACCTATCAAGTTGCGGGATATCGCCGCTATTCCCTCTTCCGCAGTATCTGCCAAATGTTGAAATAATGCTTCCACCTGTTCGAAAACATCCTCACCGATATACCGCGAACCTGTCCTTGGATAGGTAATTACCTTCTTTTCATATAATGTCTGTGCCAGGCTCAAGGTTTGATCCGCAGAGTAGCCATACTTTTTGTTGGCATCCTGTTGCAGTGAAGTCAAATCGAACAAGAGCGGAGGTTGTTCTTTCGTTTCTTTTGCCTCTACCTTAACGACTTTGGCCTGCGTTCCGATATTCAGTTTTGCAACTGTCTCTTCTGCAACTTCCTTTTTTTCGATCTTTTCCGAAGTCGCTTTAAAAGAGATACTATCTTTTTCAAAACCTGCCTGTATCTTATAAAATGCCTGTGGCTTGAAATCTTTATTTTCGAGGTAACGCGAGCATATCATAGCCAAGGTAGGCGTCTGCACCCTACCCAACGAAAGCAAACCTTTGTTGCCTGCCGCCAATGTTATCGCTTGTGTGGCGTTGATACCAATTAGCCAATCCGATTCCGACCGGGATCGTGCCGACTGATACAAACTATCATATTCCTGCCCCTCTTTCAAATTCGCGAACCCCTCTTTGATAGCCTTATCCGTCTGTGAAGAGATCCACAACCTTTTAAATGGCACTTTCGAGCCTAAGTAATAATAAATATTTCTAAAAATAAGTTCACCTTCCCGTCCAGCATCCGTCGCCACAATGATTTCTTCTGCTTGCTCCAACAGCCCTTTGATAATATGGATTTGTTTTAGAGCCCCCCCATCATCAATCTGTTTCCCGTCTTTGCGTACCTTCTTCACTTCCAGATCAAATCGGTTCGGGATAATCGGCAGATTCGACACCGACCAATTATGAAAACCATAAGCCTGTGGTGTACATAATTGTACCAAATGGCCGAAGGCATACGTAAAAGCATAGCCATTCCCAGCGATATAGCCATCTTTCACTTCTTTTGCTCCCATCACCCGGGCCAAATCTCTCGCTACGGAGGGTTTCTCCGCTATAACTACCTTCATTTTCTTATCACCTCCATAACTTTCATAACCTCCATCACCTAATCCAAAGATGCTATTGAGATTCCTTTTATTTTCCGATACAGATCCACCGCATATACATCCGTCATTCCAGACACAAAATCCAATACTGCACGAATTTTAGCATACGCATCCTCTTTATCGGTATGAAATTGCGCTGGAATCATGGCGACAATCTTACGATCAAACATCGTCTTATTTGTCTTTAGATAAGCCGGCACAAACTCCTCCAACAGGGCGTTCATCACCTTATAACCTGCGATTTCAATTTGCACAACAGCCGAAGCATTATAGATTTCCACTACGGATATTTTCTCTATTTTCTTCATCTGTGCTACAATCTCAGGAGAGAGTGCATCAATCAGCGAACTTTCAAACGTACCCGAAAGGAATTTATCTTGATTATTAGCAAAAACCTCGGCACAACCGTTGATCAGTGTATTAATAGCTTTGGCGCGCAATAACTCCACACGGCTTCCCGTGTCATTCAATCCATCCAGTCGACTACGTAATTCTTCACCCCCACAAAGTGGCAACAGCAATTCTTCGACTTCTTTATAAGACAAAATCTTAAGATGATGAGCATCTTCCAGATCAATGATATTATAACAGATATCATCTGCTGCTTCGACAAGATATACCAGAGGATGTCTCAAATACCCCTGCGGATTTGTAGGGTCCTTCTTAAGCCCCAGTTCTGCAGCTATTTTTTCAAATGCCTGTTTTTCTCCTTCAAAGAAACCATACTTTTTACGGTGATGATTGCCCTTTACATGTCCATCTATAGCGGCACATGGATATTTCACAATAGAAGCCAAAGTCGCATACGTCAATGCATAGCCTTTTTCATCCTTACCATTGAAAGCATGTGTGAGTATACGTAACGCATTCGCGTTACCCTCAAAATGAGTCAAATCAGCCCATTGCTTGGCAGAGACATGCTCCTGATACTTCTGTCCTACTCCCTGCGTAAAAAATGATGAAATTGCAGCTTCTCCAGAATGTCCAAAAGCCGGATTACCCAAGTCATGCGATAGACAGGCTGCAGATATAATATTACCTACCTCTTGCAAATAAGGGACCTCCTCATCAATATTAGGATGCTGTTTTTTCATTAGATTATAAAACAGACGTCCCAAAGACCGTCCCACAGAAGCGACCTCCAAACTATGCGTCAACCTATTATGAACAAACACAGCACCAGGCAGTGGAAACACTTGCGTTTTATTCTGCAACCGGCGGAATGGAGAAGAAAAAATCAAACGGTCATAATCCCGTTGAAACTCAGATCTTGCATCAAATTGCTCATTTGGGACACGATCTTCATAGCCCCATCTCTTTGCAGACAACAGTTGTTTCCAGTTCATCAATATTTTGGATTTGCATGGCAAACTTATATAAAATGCTTTGCATTCACCAACTCCAACTGGAAAAATCACCGTACAACTTTCCCTCTCTCTTCCTAACAGTCTAAAGCAGAAACCTCTCCTAAGACAACCTATAGGAATACCTTTTTACTTCCGAACTAACTAAATATTTGCTATTTTTATAGAAATAATTTCGAATCATGACAATCTATACACTTCCCGACACCAAAGCTTTTGAAAGTTGTTTAAATAACAAAAACACGCATTTATTGACTTTAGCCAATCGTACGGGCATGCAGATTGCATTGAGTGATTACGGAGCTCGTCTAGTTAGTGCGCTGGTTCCTAACAAACAGGGTACACTGGTAGACGTAGTCTTAGGTTTCAACAGTATTGACGCTTATGTCCATGCTAGAGAGCAATATCATGGAGCCGCAATCGGACGTTTTGCCAACCGCATAGCAGCTGGACATTTCCACCTCGGAGGTGACTCTTTCCCATTAGCGCAGAACAACGCTGAAAACTCGTTGCATGGTGGCCCCGAGGGTTTTCACCGCAAAGTATGGGACAGACAGGTTAGTTTAAAAAAACAAGTCGATTTTTACTATGTATCTCCTGATGGAGAGGAAGGCTTTCCAGGAACACTAAATACCTGCGTCAGCTATGAGCTTACCAATGAAAACGAGATAAAAATTCATTTTAGGGCTACTACCGATAAAACGACTGTAGTCAATCTCACCAACCACGCTTATTTCAATCTGAACGGAGAAGGCAATGGCGACATCCTTAATCATTTCATTGAAATTCCCTCTACTCATTTTATCCCTATCGATGACAAACAGATTCCGACAGGCGAACTACTACCTGTAGAAGACACAGCATTCGACTTCAGGGAAGCAAAGAAGATCGCACAAGGTATTAATACTCCAGTAGACCAAATACGCTATGCGACGGGTTACGATCATGGCTTCGTCAACGAATCCCCCATAAGCAGCCCTGCTGCGACAGCCTATTCCGAAGAAAGTGGGATCCTCTTAGAAGTTTTCACCGATCAGCCTAGTATCCACCTATACACCGGAAACTTTCTTGCTGACGACCAAGGTAAATCTGGAAATCGTTATCTCAAACATGGTGGTTTCTGTTTTGAGGCTCAACACTATCCCGACAGTCCCAATCAATCACACTTCCCTACGGTCATTCTAAACCCTGGAGAAGAGTTAAAACAGACCATCATTTACAAATTCAGCATCAAGAAATAGCTGTAATAAATTGCTTACAAAGGCCGAACAAGTACATTTCAGATTATATTTGGAAAAAAATTATAGACTGATGAATAAAAAGATTTTTTCAATTGCCCTGCTAAGTGCAGGAATGGCGTTCACATCTGTGCAGGCCCAGATGGCTAAGCAGAAGGATGTCAAGCTAGAAGACTTGATGAAACATTTAAACGAATTGTTTCAAAAAGGCGATGACGCTTCTAAAGTAGAGTTAGGAAAAGAAGCTTTAGCAATGTCTCAAAGCAAAAACGAAAGTTTTGTATCTATGGCAGCTAGAGTATACGGAGCCCTAGAGCAAGATGATAAAGCTGAAGCAATCAACAAAACAATCTTAAAAAAATTCCCTAAAGGACTTCAAGCACGTTCCGAAGCTTACGAAAAAGTATTCGGTGACGAGAATGCTTCTGCAGAAGTCGTTGAAAAAGGATATACAGCATGGTTGAAACAATTCCCTGCAGCTTCATTTGATGAAAAAGACAGAGGTATTTATGATCAAGCAGCTGCTTCTTTAGCATCCCTTTATTTTAAAGCGAATAATGCGGCTAAAGCACAAAGCTATATCACGCAACTTAAATCCAGCACTAACTACGCCGCATACGCGAGCCGAGTTACAGCAGGCCTTATCAAAGACAATAATTACGATGCAGCTCTTCCTATTTTAGAAGAGATCTATGCAAGTTCACTAGAAGCTTCTAAATCAAGCGATCCTAAAATCAAAAATAGCGGTGCAGGTAGAGCTTATGGTTCTATAGCGCCTTCTTATGCACAAGCCCTAGTTGAAAAAGGCAATGCAGAGAAAGCAGTAACAGTGATGGACGATTTTATAAAATCATCTCCATACGCAGCGAGCTCTCCGATCAATACCATTACATTGGCGAAAGCTTACGCAAAACAAGGAAAAGAACTAGATGCTTTCCTTTCCCTAGAAAACTTTGTTGTTAAAAACGGTAAAAATGCAGACATCGTTAAAGAAATGCAACCGTTGTACAATAAGCTAAACAACAATAAAGCAAATTTTGATCTGTATTTTGCATCTATCGAAGCAAAAGCAAAAGAAGCTATGGTTTCTAAATACAAATCAGAAATGATTAAAAAAGAAGCTCCTCAGTTCACTTTGGTAAACAGAGATGGAAAAACAGTTTCTTTATCTGATTACAAAGGAAAAGTTGTTGTTCTAGACTTTTGGGCGACTTGGTGCGGACCTTGTGTAATGTCTTTCCCTGGCATGCAGGCTGCTGTCAACAAATACAAAAGCGACAAAGATGTTGAGTTCTTGTTTATTGACACTTGGCAGCGTGAAGAAAACTATAAAGACTTGGTAAACGAGTTCATGACCAAAAACAACTACACCTTCCACGTAGTGTTTGATGAAATGAAAGATCGTACCAAAGCGACTACTACAGCATATGGCGTATCTGGTATTCCACACAAAGTAGTGATTGATAAAGAAGGATTTATCCGCTTTGAATCTTCTGGCGGTTCTGCCGATGTTGACAAAGTAGTCAACGAGATGGAGACAAAAATCGAATTGGCACGAAAAGGCTAAAAAAAATGGGACTCAGATCTGAGTCCCATTTT
>JAITLW010000389.1 GCA_031277715.1 Sphingobacterium sp.
ATAGTCAAAACCCTTCATTCGAGCTTGGTTGTCGTCCCGGAATGCAAAATTTGTTTTGTCAATGACAACTTTATCGGTCGATACGACCCAGTTTACGCTGCTGCTATCGGAGGTGGTACTTGTCTTTTTGGGCGTTTTTCCAAAGGTGACGTAAGAGTCCGATTGGTCTAGTATCAGTTCGCGAAGACGTACCACTTCTTTATTCAGGTCGATTACGTCTACATTGGCAGATAGGTTCTTAACATCAAACTTGGTATCCATCGCAGCGGAAACGTCTTGATACCGCACAAAAATGTCTTTCAACTTGATAAATTCGGTGCCGATATTAGGAAGTAGGGCTGTACTATTGGTACTGCTATCGGTGATGCCAAAATCTTCGGGCTTAGGTTTTGTGCTTTCTGTGCTAGGCGCCCATTGCTTTACGTAGGCGGTGAGTCCCTCTAAGTTGATCTTTGGCATGTCGAATGTCATGTTGTCTTTCAGATCAAATGTTTTGATTCGGGTGTCAAAATGATTTAGCCAAATGTCTGCTGAGGTACCGATCATATCGTCTTTGTAAGCAAATCGTATACGGTCGAAGTTTACCTTGTCAATATTGAACAGAAGGGCTGAGGCGGTATCAGGTGCTGTAGGGGTGCTTTCTTTTTCGGAAGTGAATGCTTTGAGTATATAGTCAAAGTTAAAACTGCCATCTGGTGCCGAACGTGTAATCTTGGCGGTAATCCCTTCCAGATCTATTTCTTGGATCTCAATAGTGTTTTTCAATATTTTTAACATATTGATGTCTACCATTAATTTCTCTCCAGAAAGGAGGGTATCCTGGCTTTGGTCTTCAAAATAAATGTTTTCCAGGACTAGTTTTTTAGGAAAAGTAATGTTGACATAACCAATATTCACCGGTGTGCCTATTTTGGTTTCTAGGTAATGCGCTACCTTGCCCGCGATGTAATTCTGAACGGATGGTAGACGAATTAAGAATATAACCAATAGGACTAAGGCGATTACGGAGCCAAAAATCCATAAAAAAATGCGTAATAAAACGCGTGTAAATTTATTCAAACCAATGATGTGTATTAATTACCTAGCCTCTAATAATAACGTAAAAATAAGGTAAATGTTTACTAAAATGTAATTTTTATGGTCGAAACTCGATAAAAGAGGAACTGCTATTAAGAATTCCTAAATGTTTCCAAATTGTGGTGCCATTATTGTATTGTCAGCAGGGCTTAGAGGCCGATTTAGCAATAGAGGTTGGGGGAGCAAAAAATATAGTTATCTTTAATAGGGATATGAAAGTACTTATAATTGAAGACGAAGTAGAATTGCTTCGGAGTATTCAGGATTTTCTAGAACGGGAGCATTTTCTTGTTGAAAGTGCTGATAACTACGAGCAGGGTATGGATAAAATATTGAATTATCCATACGATATTGTGCTGTTGGATATCATGTTGCCTGGCGGAAATGGATTGGATTTGTTGCGGTTGTTGAAAGAGAAGAATGTAAATCAATCGGTACTGATACTGTCGGCGAAAGATTCTGTCGATGATAAGGTGTTGGGATTGGAGATCGGTGCAGACGATTATCTGGCGAAACCTTTTCACTTTGCGGAGCTTTTGGCTCGGATCAAATCTATTGTACGTCGGAATACACAGCATGGGGATACCGTTATTCAGTATCAAAATGTATCACTGGATATGGATAATCGTATTGTCAAGGTCGATGGGGAGGAATTACAACTCAATCGTAAGGAGTTTGATGTGCTTTATTATTTTTTGTTAAGGCCCAATAAGCTATTGGAAAAAACAACGCTGGCGGAAACGGTATGGGGAGATCATGCAGACCAAGCGGATAATCTTGATTTTATTTATTCTCAAATTAAGAACCTACGTAAGAAACTTAAAGATGCCAAAGCAACATTGGATATACAAGCGGTGTACGGTGTAGGTTATAAATTAGTGTGATGGCAGCAGTTTCTGTAAAATACTATACCAATCGATTTATTGTCATTACTATACTGATTGTGATGGCGGTATGGGCATTGCTCTTCTATGCCATATTAATGGATGAAGTGTATGATAATATCGATGATGGGCTGAAGAATCAAAAAATTGAAATTATCAGGGAGGCTTATAATAGTCCCGAAATTTTAGAAAACACAACAGAATTTGGAATCAATCAATTCCGAATTCTGCCTGTAGAACACGCGGCGGAGGATCTAGATAAGAATCGGTTTTCGAAGGAATTTATCTATATGCCTTATGACGATGAAGACGAGCCTTATCGGGTACTACGGACTGGCTTCTACAGTAAGGAAGGAAAACCTTATTCGCTGGAGATACGGACTTCGACGGTAGAGGAGGATGATTACCTGATTAATTTAGCAATCTCGCTGGCCGTATTGTACGTCGTGATTATACTGAGTATTCTTCTTATTAATCATCTGGTCCTGAGTCGGGCCTGGAAGCCTTTTAGACAGACTTTGGATAATTTAAGCCGTTATAGATTTGGAGATACTTCGAGTTTTGAGACGGTGCCTACAAAGGTGAAAGAGTTTGAGGAACTAAATAAAGAGGTCAAGCATATGATTGACCGCAATGAGGCGGTTTTTGAAGCTCAAAAGCGCTTTTTAGAAAATGCCTCGCACGAATTGCAAACTCCTCTGGCCATAACAATCAATAAACTGGAACTCTTGATGGATGATGCTACGCTGACGGAATCGCAATTGGTGCAGCTGTCGGAAGCGAAGGGAGCATTGCATAGGATGGTAGGTTTGAACAGATCGTTGCTTATGTTGTCGCGAATTGATAATAACCAATACGTGGCCAGTGATTCGGTGGATTTTATTCCCATAATCAAATCTTTGGTGGAGGATCTGGAGGATATTGCTTCTTTTAAGGAAGTGAAATTTGTAGTTCAGGAAGAGATAAAGGAGTTTTATGTTAATTTTAATAGGGATCTAGCGCATATACTATTATCAAACCTGCTACGCAATGCCATTAAATATAATATTGCGGGCGGGGATGTGCTGGTGACGATACGTGAACATGAAATCGAAATAGCAAACGATAGCGACTCTGGAGCACTCAATCCAGATTATATCTTTGAGCGATTTTACAAAGGGAGTCAGGACAATCATTCCAATGGATTGGGACTATCTATTGTAAGGTCGATTCTGGAGCGACAGCATCAGATTAAGCTGCACTATAGGTACGAGTCGGGGAGACATTCCTTTGTTCTTGAAAAAGTTTCGTGATTTTTTTCAAAACATCTTCCAATTCCCAATTGTTTCCCAAATTGGAATCGAACTTTGAGTTATAAATCAAATAAAGAAATAAGAAGATGAAAACAATGATGAAATCCTTTATGACTGTAACACTATTAGTGATGGCAGTTGTTGCTGTAGCGCAAGAAAAAATAATCACATTTACGCAATTACCAAAGAAGGCACAAGTCTTTGTGACGACTTATTATGCGGCAGACCAAGTGAACTTGGTGAAAGAGGAGAGTGAATTTCTGGCAGGTAAAAGTTATGAAGTGAAATTGAAAGACGGTGTGAAGCTGGAATTCGATTCTAAAGGAGAATGGACAGAGGTGGATGCTGAACTAAAGGCGGTTCCTTTGAAAATAGTACCTGCGTCTATTTTAGAATATGTGAAAAAGAGTTTTCCAAACAATGAAATCGTTCAGATCTCCCGTAAATCCCGTAAGTACGAGATTGAACTAACGAATGGTGTAGATCTTGAGTTTAATAAGAAGGGACAATTTGTCCGTATTGATGATTAATGCCCAGTAGACGGGTAATCTGTAATATAAAAATATGATGAAAAAGTTAATATTGAAATTGACGCTTTTAATGGCGGTTGCATTTGCTGTGGTATCGTGTGATAAAGAGGAAACTATTGAGGTGGATAATCTGCCTACAGCTGCAAATACATTTTTAAATGATCATTTTAAAGAGGCAAAGATACTTTCTGTGACTCGGGAAAAGGAGCCGTTGTCTGGAACGGAGTATCAGGTGCTGTTGAATAATCGAATAGAAGTGAAATTCGATAAAAATGGGAACTGGACAGAGGTGGAAGCACTGGATAATACGGTAGCTATACCTACTTCATTCGTGTTGGCACCTATCGTAGGCTATGTGAAAGAAAACTATCCTAAAGATGGTATCAATAGTATCGATAAAGAAAAACATGGATTTGATGTGGAGTTGACCAATGCGTTGGACCTGGAGTTCGATGCTACTGGCAAGTTTATTCGAATCGATCCTTAATCAAAGAAAAATGGGACTCAGATCTGAGTCCCATTTT
>JAITLW010000410.1 GCA_031277715.1 Sphingobacterium sp.
GGTTGTCTGCTTTATTCTTCTCAACCTCATATCGAATTAAAGCAAATTGATTTTTTGCTTTAGCACGCACAAGCTGTATACTGTCTGATAGCTCTCTATAATCATCAAAATAAGCTTTGGATTTGACTGCTGGACTAAATGAAATCAGTTGTTTTAATGCGTCAAGTCTATCGTCGACACTTTGGAGACCTATCGCGACATCGTATCTCTTCTGGGCATAATATAGCGCTGAGTCTGAATTACGATTTTCATAATAGTGCGCTAAATGTGCTAAACTGGAATTTATCCCCCATTTATCCTCTTGACGAGTACGAATTACTAAAGCTTTTTTCAAATCAGCGAGAGCGTCATAATTTACGTCAGTTCTATTACGTTGACTTGCGTAGTTAGCCAATGCTCTTGCGTAATCTTTCTCATCCTTACTCTCCCCAGCCAAAATATATTTATAAATATTTAGCGCTTTCTTCTCTTCCCCCATGCTTGACAACGTCTTCGCTTTATTGTTTAAAAAAACTTTGGTATCCAAAGAATCCTGAGAATAATGAATAGCTCTATCATAAAATAAAACCGCTCTTTGATGATCATTTAGCTCATCAGTCACGTTACCAAGGTTATTATAATTAAAACTCAAATATACGGCATGGTTAACATTATTGGTATCAAGATAGTTATGCGCTTCCAGTGACAATTCTTGTGAGGTTAAGTAATCGCCTATTTCCCAAACTGTAACAGCCATTTGGATTAGGCAGTTTGCGGCATTAAGACTATCCTTGGCATCGATAGCCCTATTCTTTATATTTTCAAACTCAGCAAAGGCACTATCCGGCTTTTCATCATCTAGGTAAGCAAAAGCGCGTTCATACTGCTGAGAAAAGTCTAGAACAGTTTTATCAACCTTCTTAGCTTCTTTTTCAGAACATGAAAACAAGACAATAAGAAACAAAAATAGACCCGTAATCCTCAAAGCAAACAATTATGCCTTGAATCTACAAAAAAAGTAAAATATAAGGCGACAAATGCCGCCTTATATTTTATACAGTTCCCTTTATCGGTTTCGGTATAGGAGGTCTTCCCCCGCCTTTGTCTCCACCTTTAGTACCATCCGCTACAATATTTTCAATTGACTTATCCGCTTTCGGGGTTGAATGCAAGGATAAGCTACTCGCCATAAACAATGCGATAATTAAATGCCACATGAGTCAAAAAATTTAAAAGTCTAAAAACAGGTAGGTCAGGTGCTCCACGCACGAGATTGCTACGATTGTCTTCAGAAGGCCTTCTGAATTTTTTGGGAAGTGTGAACATATAGTCCGGAAAACAAAAACTGCTTCCCAAACCGGCTTATACTTTCCGGACTATATGTTTTTTTAAAATCTTAAACTACGCTTGCCAACACTAGTAATGACTCATCGTTTGTTCTGATTCACAATGCAAACATAAACACCTTAAACATCTAAAAATCAAATAATTCCGATACTTCCAAACATTCCTCAAGAGTTCCAATATCACCGCCTATTTTCCGATAATTCCACACAAATGCGCCATTACATAAAATGTCGACACTTACGGTTTTCCGTAAATTCCGATACAGGAGGGGGTTAACTTTGTTGTATGTTTGAGCTATTTAAAGAAGCAGTTCGGTCTGCTTACCTTACGAAGAAGAATAATAGAACGCTACCCTATGATGAATTGGAGAAGCCTTCACCTGGTGATTTACGGAACTTGTTTCTACTATTAATGGGGAGAGGATTGTCACAAGATGACCAAGAGACCCTGGTACGTTTTTTTAAGTATAATGGAGATTATGTCGAATTGGAAACACATATCCGCAGGTACGATTTGGATAAGTTTAGACCATTGAGAAATTACATCCTTGGCAACACCTCCAACCCTTCAGAAGATATTGTAAAGATCTTGGCTATACTCATAGATTTTCAGCCCCGTCCTTACCGCAAATGGCGAGAGGATCACCTTGCCGGGACTAGCGTTAAACACGAAAATGGGGAACATCAAAAACGGCAGGAACCGTATTCTTCTCTAAAAAATACGGATGGTTTAAGGAAAAGTAACTCCAGACCGATGATCCCAAGGCCCTCCAGTTCGTCTTCATCCATTCGAAATGGGCTCAAGTTGTTACTGTCTTTAGGAATACTCTCGACTGTGGCTGCCGTATTTATTGCAAAAGAATAGGCTATCTGATTACATCTAATCAAATAGCCTACCTAAACGTTAAAATACAACTCAATGAAATGTCTTGGACACCAGTAATCAGTTGCTAATAAAAATAATCATCTAATAATTGTCTAAAAAATGACTCATCGCTTCTATATTGTTCCATAATCCTGGTCCAAGTTTGCTTTCCAAATTGGATATCGTTGCCAAAGCTATCTTTGTAGGTCCAACGATCGAATATATCCTTTGTCAATGAAGCATTATCCCGACCACGAGAATACTCCAATCCCCCATTAAGGTTTCTTTTAAAAGAGGCCTTTTCGCCGTTTATCCGTTCCTCTACCTTTTCATTACCAAAAATATCTCTACCACGCTCCAACTTATAGCCTTTATTATCTTCAATAATAAGGTTATCAAATATATCAACGTTAAACTTAGCAGAATAGGAAGATTTAGATCTATTCTCACGGACTAACCCCATCAGCATATCTACCTGCCTATTTTTGTCTTTCAATATACCAGGGTATTGACTTTGCAGGTATTTATTTCCAAACTCGATTTTATTGTTTTTACTATCTGAAAAAATCAAATCGTCAAAAATGTTTTTTTCTAAAGTTGCTTTATAAGCGTTGTCTCTAGCTCGGAACTCTAGATTACCGAAAATATCCTCCTCTACCAGACGATGTTGCGCGTGTAATGTAAAAACACTTAGACATAGCATGCATATTGAAATGAATGTTCTCATATAATTTCGTTTGACATTTTGACTTCCAATTGTCACTTTGGTTTACTCCTTAAAAAACAAAAAGCCACCTTGATGAGGTGGCTTTTCTGTACTTACAACGTACTCAACGACTTATTTCTAGTCGAGTACAGTTAAACTTTTCTTTATGATCTCGATCGCTTCCAACAACTCGGCTTCGGATATCACCAAAGGAGGAGCGAATCTAATTTTATCCCCATGAGTAGGTTTGGCTAGCATTCCATTTTTCATCAGTTCAATACAAAGATCCTGAGCTGCATCTGGATTCGGGTGATTGATAACAACGGCATTCAACAACCCTTTACCACGCACCTGTTTAATATATTTGTGATTTAGTTTCTCTAATTCAGATCTAAATAACTGCCCCAGTTTCTCCGCTCTATCGGCTAAATTCTCTTCTTTCAGAACCTCAAGTGCAGCAATCGCTACCGCACATGCCAAAGGATTTCCACCATAAGTAGATCCGTGCTCTCCAGCTTTGATACAAAGCATCACTTCATCATCAGCAAGAACAGCCGATATAGGTAATACTCCCCCACTAAGGGCTTTTCCTAAAATCAAGATATCCGCGCGAACGCCTTCGTGATCACAAGCGAGCATCTTGCCTGTACGTGCAAGCCCCGTTTGAATCTCATCGGCAATAAACAATACATTATTTGCTTTACAGATCTGGTAACTCGAAGCTAGATAGCCGTGGTCTGGTACATATACGCCAGCCTCACCTTGAATGGGCTCGACCAATAATGCGACCACATTAGGATCCTGAACAGCGCGTTCTAACGCTTCGGTATCATTATAAAGAATAGTTACATAACCCGAAACAA